>NZ_JACVWA010000040.1:0-14584 GCF_020658275.1 Clostridioides sp. ES-S-0190-01
TCTTTTAAGCCTAAATCTATGCCAATATACTTATTAGATTCTTCTAATTGTTTTATGTCAACTTCACAACATATACTAACAAAATATTTACTTGTAGGTGTTTTTGATACAGTAGCATTTAATATTCGGCCATTTATATTTTTAGTAACTTTAGCCTTAACCCATTTCAATTTTGGTAGTTTAATTAAGTTATCCTTAATAGTTATGTTATTGTTCACGCATTTACTTTCAAAACTTCTTTTAGGATTTCTTTTGCTTTTGAACTTTGGAAAGCCTTGTTTATTACCTTTTTTAATTTCTCTAAAGAAGTTCTTATATGCACTATCTAAATCATCAATAGTAGCTTGCAAGCTGGTTGAATCAACTTCTTTAAGCCATTCATATTCTTTTTTAAGTGATGGAAGCTTTTTAATTAAATCATACTTTGAATATGACTCACCTTCATTTTCATATTTTTCTTTTTGAAGTGCTAACATGTGATTGTACACAAACCTTGAACATCCAAAAGATTTTTCTATTATTTCTTTTTGAGTTTGATTTGGATATATTCTAAACTTAAAAGCTTTCATCTGTATCATTTTTTCACCTCCTTTAGTTTTTTATATTACAGGCTTTAATCTCCATCCTACTTACGTTGAGGATGGAGTATTTCGCCTATTATTGATAAATTATATATCTTCTTCTTATTTAGATTAAGTTCATCCCACCTTACATCTTTAAGCAATCCCCCTTGTCGCTTTACTGCTTCTATACACATCTTATAACTTTGCTTTTGCATGTGTGCCAATCCCCAGGGGTATTTTTTTATCCACTCTAAATCTGTTTTACGCATTTACCTATCACCTTTTTATTTTCATAACATTATATATTATACTTTAATTTTATTTATAATAATCATACCATTTTTATTGTTTATATAAAATATTATAAGTTAATTTACTTAGTGATATAATATAAATTATCCCAAGCTAATTTATGTATATATTGAAATATCTATATTTTTATTTTTAACTATTAGTTGGGATAAAAAGCTCATAGGAATTGAAACTACTGAATTATAAGATTTTCTTAATTTTAGAAATGGCTTGTTTACAGCTATTAAACCTTAACACTTTGTGTATTTAAACCCCAATATAATGGTGACCCAGAAGAATTCCAACATTATTATTAAACCTTAACACTTTGTGTATTTAAACCTGTAACGCCTTTAGTTACTAATGTATCTATAATATATTAAACCTTAACACTTTGTGTATTTAAACTCATTTGTGGCTTTATAGCCTTATTTAAATCTTCATTAAACCTTAACACTATGTGTATTTAAACTTAATTACTAACGTATCCCCTGCTCTTAACACTATGTGTATTTAAACCAGAAAAGAGTATAAAAGACAACTATATGTAGAATTAAACCTTAACACTTTGTGTATTTAAACATAGAGAGCATTAATTTGCAAAAATTAAACTTTAACACTATGTGTAATAAAAAAGAGCTATCTATTAATTTAGATAGCTCTTCTTGTATTATTCAAACTCTTTCAAGAAATCAACATAAGTTTGTCTATGAACATTAATACCTTTCTCTAAATCAAATCCACCATCTTCATTATAGATTCTATCAATAAAAGTCTCTTTGGTAATTTTATATTGGCAACCTACTGTAAATAACCATGTTCCTTCTTCCTTGATGGCTATTACTTCTCTCGCTTCACCTTGTCCTTCTAAATATTTAATATCAAACTCTTCTAAGTATTTTTCCTTATCTTTTATATATCTAATTAAATTCCTATCTTGCTTTAGAGCTTCTCTACAAATCTTATCTATTTGTACTTCTGATAGCATATGCCACTCTACATATTGAAGCGCTAATTCATTCTTTTTTAATGCTTTTATACATATCTCTGGTGTCTGTTTTTTTACATATTGAAGAGCTGAATAATCTTGTTTCACTGCTAATATACACAATTCTTCTGTTTGTTCTTTTACATACATTAAAGCAAATTCCCTATTTTTAACTGCTTCTTTACACATTTCTGGTGTTTGTTCTTTTACATACTGTAGAGCCATTCCATTATTTCTTACTGCTTTAATACATAACTTATGGACCTGTTCTTTAGTTAAATTAATTTCATCCCATCTTATATCTTTAAGTAACAGCCCATTTTTTCTATAGCTTTAAGGCACATTTCATAGGTTTGAACCTTAGCATATTTTAAATGATTCTTATTTCTATTTATTATTCCTAAACCCATCTCCTGATGTTTTATTAAATTATTTTCCTGTTTAGTCATTGTATCCTCTCCTTATGTTTAATTTATTTTCTATAAAACTATATTTTCACATTATAAATATAGTAAATTTTTCTATTTTTTATAATTTTATTTTCATGATACTATAGCTAAATTTAAGATGAACTTCTCTACTGAATTACAGAAAAATCGTGGTTTAATAATTCTTTGGTTGACTTCTGTAGAGTCGCCTTCTAAACTTATATTAGACATATATTTTAGAGGGGGAATAACTAATGTTACAGGATTTAATTGATTTATACTCACTTCCAGTTTTACCAATAGCATGGTTTTTGGAATTAATAACTATGCATACCTTTTCTCGTAGGGTATATTTATGGATTTCTTTATTTATTTGGATAATATTATCCATCTTATTGATTTGCAAGTTCTTTCTACATAGTAAATTTGGATATAATTTAAGAATTAAAAAAAGAGACCTTGCAAAACTAAAACTGAGAAGAAAATTACAGGATAATGTTATTAAAGAAGAAATATTATCTACACTTAGAGATTATAACTTGGAAAAAGGACCTATCCCTAAACTTAGAGATATTCCAGAAAGTAAAAATTTAAAGCTTGATTTAATAGAGAAGCAAGATATGCTTAAAAATGAACTTGAATACATAGCAAGATATAAAGAAGAAAAAACTAACTTAAATTTTGATGAGTATCTAAACTTAGATACATTAAATTATTCTAAGTTAGATTTCCCTAAATCCTTAGCTTGGTATGAAGAAGATGTTGAATATCTAAAAGAATTTCTTCCAATCGATGTTAAGGGCTATTATGATACTTATTCATCATTAAACAAAATGATTAGAGAATATAATTTTGAGATAAATGATATACAAAAAAACTTAGCTATTATAAATAAAGGAGTTAAGGGAGAAGAAGCTGTAAAAAATGAATTAAAATGGTTTAATGATAGATACAAGGTCTTAGAAAATATAAATATACTAATTGATAAAGAAAAACATGAGACTTCTGAATCTGATTTTATAATAATAAATAAAAATGGAGTATTTGTTATAGAAGTTAAAAACTATGGTTCTACTGGAGATACATTAATAGCTTCTTCAGATGGGAACTGGTACATAAAGGATAAATATGAGAACGTAGAACCCATAAATAATATAACTTCCCAGAATAATAGACATTGTGGTATAAACCAATACTTAATAAACAGAGAACTTAAAAATAGAGGCTATAATTTAGAAACAAAAATTGACTGTACTTCTATAATAGTTATTGCAAATAAAGAGATTATTATTGAGAATAATACTCCTAATACTGTAATTAGGCCATCTGAGATATTAAATATTATTAATAATCATAAACCTAACTTTGAACTGAATGAAAAATTACAAAATGAAATAGTTGATATACTTAAAGAATATAGTATAGATGCCTCTAAGTTTCCTGCTGTATCAAGAAAAGATAAAGTTGAAGCTTTACTTTATAATATAAACATATTAGAACCTGGTATAAAGGCTACTGCCAAAATTGCAAACAATTATTATATGAACTATTTGAGATAAGATAATACTTGTATTACAATTACACATATAATATTATTCTTATATAAAAGAGACTACAAACTATTTGCGTTAGGGTGTCTCTTCATTTAATAAGACTTAGTCGTTAGTTTGAAGAATCACCTGAATGGCCGTTCAGGTGATTCTTAATTTTTTGTGACGTTTTTTAATACATACATCTCTTTAATAAACTTATTTAAACCTTAGCTTATTGTGAATTCAAACAACATATGATATAATTAAAATTAGAAGCTAATCATTTTTGGAATTTAAATATAAATTTAAATTCAACTTGTAGGTCACTCTTTGCACGAGAGTGGCTTTTTGCCGTTTTAATTTACTTACAATATATAAAGAGTCATCTAATGATGAATCTTTATATATTTAAAAACTCTTTCAAGAAATCAACATAAACTTGTCTATGAACATTAATACCTTTCTCTAAATCAAACCCTCCATCTGTATTATAGATTCTTTCTATAAATTCATCCTTAGTTATTTTATATTGGTAACCTATAGCAAATAGCCACTCCCCATCTTCTTTTATCGCTATTACTTCTCTTACTTTACCATGAGCTTCTAAATATTTAATCCCAAACTCCTTTAAGTATTTTTCTTTATCTATTATATACTTTATTGCAAGTTTATTTTGTTTTAGAGCTTCTTTACATACCTCATATATTTTATTTTCTACATATCCAAGAGCTAATCCATTTTGCTTGACTGCTTCAGTACAAAGCTCATTAGACTGTTCTTTTACATACATTAAAGCTAATCCATTCTCTTTTACTGCCTCTAAACATATTCCTGGAGTTTGTTCTTTTACATCTTCAAGAGCATATCCATTTTGTCTTACTGCTATTAGAGATATCTTCTCTATTTGTTCTTTTGATAATTTAGCCAACTTTACATATCTAAGAGAGTTTCCATTTTGTTTGACTGCTTCAGTACAAAGCTCATTAGACTGTTCTTCCACAAGCATTAAAGCCCTTCCATTTTGTTTAACAGCCTCAAGACAAAGTTCATATGTTTGATTACATTCTAATTCGTCCAACTCTACATATCTAAGAGCGAATCCATTTTCTTTCACTGCATCTAAATATAAATTATATATCTGTTCTTTGGTTAAACTGAGTTCATCCCACTTTACATACTGAAGAGCATATCCATTTTGTTTTACTGCTTTAATACAAATCTCAGGAGTTTGATTTTTTACATACTTAAGTGCCTTACCATCTTGTTTGACTGCTTCCATACAAATTCTGGGTGTTTGTTCTTTTATATACTTAAGTGCTAATCCATTTTCCCTAACTGAAAGAAGATATAAATTATAAGTTTGTTCTTTGGTTAAATTAAGTTCATCCCATTTTACATCTTCAATTAATAACCCATCTTGTCTTACTGCCTCTATACACATCTCATAGCTTTGTTTTTCTATAAATTCTAAATCCCATGGGAATTTTTTTATATACTCTAAATTATTTTTATTCATATATATACCTCTATTTTATTTTTTATATTAATTATATCATTTTTTTGTTTATATAAAATATTGTAACTTTATTTATATGGTTATATAATTAAATTATCCCAATCTAATTGATGTATATGTTGAAGTATATACATTCTTATTTTTAGTTAAAATAAAAAACTTAGATTAATTGAAGTTACTGTATTATAAGCATTTCTAAAATTAAGAAATGGCTTATTTACAGCTATTAAACCTTAACACTATGTGTAAAAAAAGAAGTTACCTATAAATTAGATAACTTCTTTTTATTTATATTATTTATTATAAATGTCTACGTAGACTCCCATGCTTCCATTTTTAATTTCCACTTTCTTGCCATCCATCTCTAAAACTTTGTCTTCAAATTTTCCTTTTACAATATTAAAAAGTTCTTCTCCTCTATTTGGTAGAAGCAGTTTAAAGCACTCTTTTACAGAAGAATCAAACTCTTCAGAATTAGCGAATAAGCCAAATCCAACTACATTATCTTCTGCATTTACAATTCCTAATTCGTTATACCAATCTCCCTTGGTAGACTTCTGCTTATAATTATAAGTTGTTTCACCCTCAAGTGTCCACCCAAGTCCAGGTAATTTATTTCTAAACTCTGCATTTGTAATAGTTCCAGGAGTCTCTTCTCCTTTTAATATATTTAAAATTTCTCTAAAAACATTTTCATTCCCTCCATCGCCGACTTGTGTAACTTTACTAAATTCATGTTTTTTTATAAAATTTTTCTGACTTGTACTTAAAGCTTTGTCCGCTAAAAGCACTGGAGAATCTTCTTTTGCTCCTACAGGCCCTACAGAAAGTGCATCTATTAGGTCTCCCTCTCCTAACATCCCGTTTTTTGCAACAAATACATTATTTAATGCCTTATCTGCATAAAAATAATCCATTACTTTTGCATTAGTATCTGTTCTGTCTGTACCAGCAAATTTAATTACATTCTTTAATTTATTTACTATATTTTTAGAAATAGAACTTTCTCCACCTACTACATAAGTTTTATTAAAAGTTTTTGCATAATCTTCTATATTTTTATTTAAAGTATCTTTCTCTGCAAATAAAATTGCAGTGTTACTTTTAGCTGGAGATGCTATACTTACTGCATCTGCAAGACCTTTATATCCATTTACAACTGCAACAGAATCTACATTTTCTAACTCTTTTGCTATTTTTAAACTTGTATCTATTCTGTCTGTTCCACCAATTCTTTTTACATTTATATTTAAATTATTAAGTTCTTTTTCTACATTTGCACTTATTGTATTTGTACTACCAATTATATAAATGTTTTTAACACCTAATCTTTTTATTTCTTCTTTTGTTTTAGTATTTAGCTTATCTTTTTCTGTTAAAAGTACAGGTGCATTTTTTGCTGTAGCTAAAGGTGCAGAACATAAAGCATCTGCAATTGTATTGCTATTTATTAAAACGGCATTTTCTGCATTTTGCCATTTATAACTACTTATTTTTAAACTTGTATCTATTCTATCTTCCCCTGCAAGCACTAATTCTTGTGGTGCCATGGCAGAAGAACCCATCATTGTAGCTCCTAAAGCAGAAGATCCAGCTAAAGCTACTATCCCTAATTGTTTTATTTTTTTCATTTTATTTCCCTCCATATCCCCTCTATTTATAGTAAACATTATATAATACATACTATAAAAAATATGTAAAATATTGTCACTTAATTATAAATAAGGGAGTCTATCTATTTATATAAGTTTTTTTATAAAAAAACTGTTCTATTTTCTTATTTTAATAGTAATTTTTTTACCAATACATTATATACAAAACAATTTATCTTATAACATCTCTTTCGTGAAAGTTGCCTTTTTATATAATATTAACTTTAATTATATAATATGTATTTATTTGGAAATTGTCAATATTTTTAATGAATTTTATTGATTATATAAAATATTGCAAGTTAATTTATATGGTGATATAATTAAATTATCCCAATCTAATTAAGGTATTTATTGAAATATCTATATTCTTATTTTTAACTGTTAGTTGGGATAAAAAGCTTAGATTAATTGAAGCTACTGTACTATAAGCATTTCTAAAATTAAGAAATGGCTTATTTACAGCTATTAAACCTTAACACTATGTGTATTTAAAACATCTTCCTTTGTAAAATCATACTCACTAAGAATAATTAAACCTTAACACTATGTGTATTTAAACAATATCTGCATATGTAACAAGTTATGCAAGAATTTTATTAAACCTTAACACTATGTGTATTTAAACTCTTTTTCTAAGAACATTGCTAAAGGTAGATTTTTAATTAAACCTTAACACTATGTGTATTTAAACAATACTTTGTTTAATTTACTATAAATATCATCTTCAAATTAAACCTTAACACTATGTGTATTTAAACTCAAAATCTACAATTATTCCATATTTTTCTTTTAAATTAAACCTTAACACTATGTGTATTTAAACCGAGTTCAAACAACAAGGTTTTATTGATATTAGCATATTAAACCTTAACACTATGTGTATTTAAACCCAATAGTTTATTCTATAGTAAAAGAAATACTTAATATTAAACCTTAACACTATGTGTATTTAAACAAAGAGGTTATACCTATTTTTATTTTTTCTGGGTTTATTAAACCTTAACACTATGTGTATTTAAACAAACATTACTAATGAAAGGGTATTAGAATTTACATAATTAAACCTTAACACTTTGTGTAAAAAAGAAGTTACCTATAAATTAGATAACTTCTTTTTATTTATATTATTTATTATAAATGTCTACATAAACTCCCATGCTTCCATTTCTAATTTCGACTTTCTTGCCATCCAACTGTAAAGTTTGGTCTTCGAATTTTCCTTTTACAATATTAAAAAGTTTTTCTCCTTTATTTGGCAGAAGCAACTTAAAGCATTCTTTTACAGAGCTATCAAATTCTTTGGAATTGGCAAATAAACCAAATCCAACTACATCGTTTTCTGCATTTACAATTCCCATTTCTACGTCCCAATCACCTTTGTCAGTTTTTTGCTTATATACATATGTTGTTTTGCCATCTTTCATCCAACCTAAGTCTTCCAGTTTATTTCTAAACACCTCATTGCTAACACTCAAATCCACATCATTCTTATCTTCTTCTTTTTTATCCTGGTCCTTTACATTTATAGCATTAATTTTAATTCCATTATTATCTTCTTTAAATCCTAAATAATTAACCAATATTTCTTTTGGGATAAGAAAATCATCTCCATCTTTTTTTAATTTTTGGTCATCATCAGGAATATTAAATTCTTCTTTAGAAACTGAGTCTTTAATCTTCTTAGTTTTTATAGGCAACATATATCCATTAACATAAACATATGGTGAATTTTCATAAAATGTAAATAAATTATCATTTAAATTTAATGAATACCCTGAGCCGTATTTTTCACTTTCTACCTTAGTTCCCTTTTGACCCAATTTATTGGCCAGATCAAAAATTTTAATCTCTTTATCTACTGTAGGTTTTATAGTTATCTCTTCTGCATTTATAGTTAAGCATTGACCTAATACACAACCCATAATTAGACCAGCTATAGTTATTTTTTTTATATTTTTATTCAATTTAAAACACCTCATTTTTATCTATTTTAATATCATTGTATGTATTTTTTTATAAATTGTCAATAAATTTTGATATTTTTATTGTTTATATAAAATATTATAAGCATATTTATATAGTATGCATTCTTACTCTTAGCTATTAAATATTATTTATATAAATCAATTTCACTGTACTATAAGTATTTCTTAATTCTAAGAATAGCTTATTTATATCTCTGAACCTCCCATGACTAAAGTCACAGGGTTCCTGTTTCATAGAATTTCGCATACTAAAATATGTCTTACCAATTCTCCACAGGCTATCCCCGTAGTTCCTACGGTTCTTACATACGTTATTTATTTTAAACTCTTATTAGTCTTAATCCTTCTTTTAGTATATTTATACTTGCATTTATATCTCTATTGTGAGTTTCATTACAATAAGGACAAATCCATTCTCTTATATTTAAATCCTTAATTTCCTCGTTTTTGTACCCACATTTATTGCATATTTGTGAACTTGCAAAGAATTTACCTACCTTTACGATTTGTCTACCATACCAATTAGCCTTATATTCTAATTGACAAACAAATTCTGACCATGACACATCAGAAATTAAACGAGATAATTTACGATTTTTAGTCATATTCTTTACTTGTAAATCTTCTATGCAAATAATATCATTCTCTCGTATTAATTTAGTAGATAGTTTTTGTAGAAAATCCTTCCTTTGATTAGCTATATGTTCTTGAAGTCTTGCAACTTTTAACCTTGCTTTATTTCTATTTAAACTACCAATTGTTTTTCTTGATAATTCTCTTTGTAATTTAGCAAGTTTATTTAATGACTTTTGAAGATACTTAGGATTTTCTATAAATTCTCCACAACTTGAGATACAAAACTCTTTAATTCCTAAATCTAAACCTATCTGATTATTAGTATTTTCAAATGCTTCAATATCTATATCAGTACAACATAGTGATACATAATATTTACCACTTGGTTCTTTGGATACAGTAGCATTAAGAATTCTACCTTGAGGTACTTGTTTATCTCTTACTTTAACCATACCAAGTTTAGGTAATTTTATATATTGACCAAGGTGCATAATATTTCCATTTGTAAAGTTAGTTCTATATGAAAATCTATTAGTTTTCTTTGATTTAAATTTAGGAAATCCTGTATTTTCCTTAAAGAATTTTTTATATGCGTTTTCTAAATCTTTTAAAGTGTTTTGTAGTGAAAATTTGTCAGGCTCTTTAAGCCACTCTAATTCTTTTTTTAAATTGGTCAAATCAGAACTGCACTGTTTATAAGTAAAAGTTTCTTTATTGTTTTCATAAACTTCTATTTTTTTAGCAAGATACTTATTATATACAAATCTACAACATCCAAAAGTTTTGTTAATTAGCTCTTGCTGTTTTTTATTTGGATACATTCTAAACTTATAAGCTTTTTCCACTACTATCACCTCACTTTAATTGTTTTTTATGATTATTAATATACATATCCGAGTAACTTCTATTTTTCATCACCCATTATAATATTAACAAACGTAATTATTTAAAACAATTATTTGGAAGGTTTTTATATTTATTTTTTAAATAACATATATAAGAACTGTAAGCCCTTAACTTTTATCATTTTTGAGGTTGTCGTTCACATAAGTTCGCTACTACCTATGCAGTTCTCTTATGAACTTCTTACACTTTCATGCAAACACAGACTATATCTTATCCTTCGGCATTATCCGTTAAGGTCTACCCACTTCCACTACCGATAACTTGTAGTGTACTTCCCTCAAGAGGAATAGTCGTTGAAGTTTCTCCTACTTAGGAGCTTACCTGCTGGTTGCCCATTTTAAAGTACTTAGGGTTTAACCTTATATCATCTAACCAATTTTTTCTACTTTCGTAACTTTCACACTTAGGTTTATTTCATCCTTATGTTTTAGTTTGGTTAGTTTTAGGGGTTTCCAGCAATTCAAGTAGTATTGGATAGGTTCTATCCTATCTCTACATATAAGTTTCCCTATATGCTGACTATTTTAGCTACTAACTCATGACTAAAGTCACGAGTGTGCGTAGCTATTTTTTAATCAAACTTTAACACTTTGTCTATTTAAATTAATGTACTTTTATCTTTCTTAGATTTGTAGTATAATGGAAGCAAGAAGAACTACAATCTATTGTTAGTAGAGTGGAGTTCATAATTCAAAAAATAATATAGAACTATTCAACATCGAAATCGTCCTGACTGGCATCAGGACGATTTCTTAATTTTGATGTTAAAACAAGACTTCATAAAGAAAAAAGGACTATCTATTAATTTAGATAGCTTCTTCTTAATATCATTTAAACTCTTTCAAGAAATTAAGATATATTTGTCTATGAACATTAATATCTTTTTCTGGGTCAAACCCTCCACCTTCATTAGTAAATAACCATTCTCCATTTTCTTTTATAGCTATTACTTTCTGAGATTATTTTTGTTCTTCTAAATATTAAATATTTTCTCATATTTATCTTTATTTTTTATATACTTAATTGCTTACTTATCTTTCTTTAAAGCATATACACATATCTCATAAAAAAAGAGTCATCTAAATAATAGCTAACTCTTTTTTATTATTAAACTTTAAGCTATACAATCTTCAAATTGATGTCCACAATCTTTACATTTTATAACTAAAGTACAAGTATACTCATAATCACAAATATAAGGATTTAATACCAAACCTTCTTTTTGTTCTATTACTTCTATATTTTCACTATTACATTTTTCGCACTCCATAAAATCGCTCCTTTATTTTAATTATTTAAATATAATCATAGCACTATACTCATCACTACTATAAGGAGCCGAACTTCCTTTTCCAGAATATTTAATATCTATAACTTTATCATTTTTACACTCAGATAAAGCTTTATTTATTTGTTCTTGTAGTGTATAACTATTATCACTTGTATATATTGATACTCTCATATTTATCTCCCCTTTTACTCTCATTTTGGATTATTTATTAACTACATCAAAATTTCCCTTTGCTAATTGATCATTTAATTCATCTAATGTTGATATCGCACTGTCATAATAGAATTTATATTTGTCATTTATTTCATTTAAAACATGAAATTTGTTTTTTAAAAATTCAATAAGTTGTGATTTAGAAATATATTCTCCATTAGCATAATTCTTATATACATTATCTTTTTCTTCCTGAAGTTGTTTAAAATATCTATAATCTTCAGCATTTATTTCTCCATGCATAATTACTCCACCCCTTTTTCTAATAAAATACAATCTTATTAGTATATACATTCGTTAAAATATTCAATTGTATAATCATGTGCACACCCATTAACTTCTACTGTTATTAAATCTATAGAATCGATACCTAAAATTTTATACTTTTTACCTTTTTCTAATCCAAAGTCATTTATATTTGCTATTACATAATCGCCTACCTTAACCTCAACATTTTCTGAACAACTGTCATACATATTTAATAATGCTCTCATAATAATTCTTTCCTCCTATAATATTGAATATCTATTTCTAATATCAAATTTATATACTTCCTCCACATAACATTCCTTTATCTATCTCCTTTTTAGTTTTTATATTTATAACACTATGTTTTGTAATAAGTATATTATTATTTGTTATTTTTTATAATTATTATAACATTTTTATTGACTATATAAAATATTGTAAATAAATTAGCTTAGTGCTATAATTAAATTACCTCAAGATTATTAATGCAATACCTACTTTCTATTTTTAACTATAGATTAGGTAATACTACTATCTTGTGAACATTTCTTAAATTAAGAAATGAATTATTTTAACCTTAGCACTTTGTGTATTTAAATTAGTCTTTTTTTTATTCAATTTTTTTGATGCAATAATTAAATTAAACCTTAACACTTTGTGTATTTAAACAACTACACTAATACGTTAGTAGATTAAACCTTAACACTATGTGTATTTAAACAAAGATTCATAAAAAATTTAAGGAGAAATTACAATAATTAAACCTTAACACTATGTATATTTTAAGTATAGTTTTTTATATAAATAGGGATATCTAAATTAAAAGACATCCCTAAAAATCAACTTCTTATCATCATAATATATGGTTTCATTATTCTCTTTTTATTCCCAATCAAAATTTTCACATTTTAAGAACTGCTTTCCATCATCTAAACAAACCGATTTAAACTCAATTTCTTTATCTTTAGAATTACAATATCCTTCATCATTCTTAGCACATGCTAATTGATCACACTTTATATAGTATTCGTTTTTCTCCATTTTAGGATGATATACAGGTGTTGAGCCAGCTACAATTTGTCCACAATGTTTACACATCCAAATCTTACAAGTATACTGCTGACTTCTTGTTGTAATCAGCTCACAATCTTTAACTCTTGAAAACAGGTGCCTAAATATACATCTTAAACTTTTAATAATAATCACCACCCTCTTATTTTTTTGTATCATATACAATATCAATCAGATCTCCATAAAAAAGGCAAAAGGGGACACGCTACTTCAGTGGTGTGAGGAATTTGCCCTCTTTCTATTAAGCAAGAGTCTTCAACTCATATCTATAACCATCACCCTTTTGTGTTAGTTTTAAATATTTATGGTTTACATCTATCTGTTTGCCATGTTTCTTTGAATAGATTGCAAATATACCTGTACTTCTACAGCTTACATTTGATACATATTGACCTATATATTTCCCTTTTGGGATATTGGCTTTTACCATATCTCCTGATTGATAGCCAAAGAACTGTTTTTGTCTTGGTAAATATGCTCTTGGAAAACCATATTTATTTAATAATGTTCTACTTCTTGTACCTCTTCCTATTGATTTTATATATAACTCCTTCAACCCTTTGTGTATTTTGATTTTAGGAGTTTCCTTAACACACAAAGCATCATAGTAATGAGTTTTAGGCAAGTTAGCTTTTACTCTATTATGCTTAGTTACTCCTCCAGTAGATACCACTACGTTAGAAGTTAATTTATACATTTCTCTTAAAATAGCATTTCTACTACTATTTACTTTAGCAGTATCTTTTAGACTTACTGGTTTATTAGTTTTTAAGATTAAGTTTATATTTTTTACTCTTTCTTTATCTAACTTTGATTTACTTAGCGATTGTACCCATTCATCAAGTGTATTATTTCCTTTTTCTTGGTTACAAGTTCTACAAGCTAAGGTTAAGTTTCTAATAGAATTTGAACCTCCTCTTGATTTAGGATACTTATGCTCAATTTCTAATTGACGGTCATTCGTGAGTCCTTTACAATATTGACATGTATGGCCATAAGTATATAATAGATACTCACGAATCTCATACCCTAAGAGAGTGCCTTGTTGATAATCTACTCCTTCAATTGAAGGATTTAGCATTAATTGAGTATCAAACCTTACTGTTTCTATATAGATTGTCTCTATATAGCATAACTTTTTAAGTTTTATTATAAAATTTTTAACATTATCCACTATGCTTTGAATTGATGGTGGTAACCATCCTTCAAGTCGTTTGCGATTCAAAAATCTTGGTGCTCTATACCTTGTTTTTCTATTTCTTCTTGTCCTTCTAAATGCTCTACGAGCTTCTAAGTTTTGTTTAATTTTATTCGCTCTAT
>NZ_JACVWA010000041.1:0-22220 GCF_020658275.1 Clostridioides sp. ES-S-0190-01
CTGAGCCAGGATCAAACTCTCAAATAAAAGTTTATCAGGCTCAGATACTATTGTTATCTAAATATCTGGCTTTATGGTTTGTTTCTTGTTTATAAATTAACCTACTGTTTAATTTTCAAAGTTCTTTTGTCTTATTTTTGTGCTCCTTTTGGGCACTCATATATAATACCATCTATGTTATTCCAAGTCAACGCTTTTTTAACTTTTATTTTAATTATTTTTTTGTCAAAACAAAAATAGCTTATATTAGTGCATTTTTAAACACCTCAATACAAGCTATTTACATATTTAGACTTATTTTTATAATTATTTCAACTTAGATATTTCTGTATACCTATGTATATTGCCCATGCTATCTTTTCTTGATATGTTTCATCTGTCAAAAGTTTGCATTCTTTTTCATTTGATAGAAAACCACATTCTATTAATACTGATGGAATATTATTTTCTTTCAAAAGGTATATGTCATCTCGTGGCTTAACTTCTCTGTTATTTGTTTTATCTACTACTCTTTTAAGTTCTTCTTGAATACACTTTGATAATTCCTTGCTATCTTGCTTATCTTTAGGATAAAATGTCTGAGCTCCATAGTATTTAGATTGTTCGAATGCATTTAGATGTATGGATACAAACATATTAGCATTGGAATTAGAGATTATTTCTTTTCTATTTTTCAAGTTCTCATTATATTTTTGTCTTGTTGTTTTATTATTTTCTTCTTTATAGAGGCTACTGTCATCTTCTCTAGTTAATATTACAAGACCTCCACTTGATTCTATAAGCTCTCTAAGCTTAAGTGTTATTGCTAAGTTGATATCTTTCTCAGATGTGCTCTTATCCTTGTTTAATGCGCCTGGGTCAATACCTCCATGACCAGCATCTAGAATTATTGTTTTATTTGTTATTGGCATATATTTAATAACATCTTCAGAAATATTTTTTACTTCAAATATTGATACTATTACTAGACATACCATAACAAAACTAAAAATTATATGTTTTATGTACTTTCTCACAACATCACCCTGTATATGTATACTTATAAAAACACTATAATATTCCAAATATTAGTACAAACATTTAAATTTCACTTTAGTATTTATCTATCTCTATTTTTTAATATTAATATATGATTACATAAGTATGCTATATTCACATATACTCTAAATTCCCATTTTTAATTAGTATCGTATAACAGGTATAATAAATTATGACAATTTACATTATGAATTATATTATTTAATAACCTAAATTCTATTACTTATAAAATGTAAAATTTTTAATTATATTTACTGTAAATTTCTTTATCCATTTCTCAATAGAACTATAATCTCAATAACTTTAACATATAATCTTTTATTACAATAAAAAGGATGTTTTTCAATAGAAAAACATCCTAATAAGATATCTTATTATTTTATTGTATATCAATCATTAACTTAAACCCAACATTTCAACATGCTTCCATATTTTCTGGATAACAGAAAATAAAGGATTTTGCTTTTCCAAAAATATAAATAATTATCTTTTTGAGAATTGTGGAGCTCTTCTTGCTGCTTTTAATCCGTATTTCTTTCTTTCCTTCATTCTAGCATCTCTAGTTAAGAAACCTTCTTTCTTTAAAGCAGGTCTTAAATCTAAATCAGCTTTTAATAAAGCTCTAGATATACCATGTCTTATAGCTCCAGCTTGTCCAGTGAATCCTCCACCTTCAACTTTTACTATAACATCATATTTATTTTCATTACCAGTTAAAACTAATGGTTGTTTAACATCTCTTATTAATGTTTCATAGTTAAAATAATTTTCTAATGCTCTTCCATTTACTAATATATTTCCTTCACCTGCAACTAGTCTTACTCTAGCAACAGAACTTTTTCTTCTTCCAGTTCCATAATATTGAACGTTAGCCATTATAAACTCCTCCTTTCACCTATTAATCTTATTTAAAGTTTAAAACTTCTGGATTTTGAGCTGCATGAGTGTGCTCAGCACCTGCAAATACTCTTAATCTAGTCATCATTCTACTTCTTAATTTGTTTTTAGGTAACATACCATTTACAGCATGTGCTATAACTTCTTCTGGTTTTTTATCCATCATATCTCTATAAGATATTTCTTTTAATCCACCTACATAACCAGTGTGGTATCTGTAATATTTTTGATCTAATTTTTTTCCACTTAAAACTACTTTTTCTGCATTTACTACAACAACAAAATCTCCACCATCAACGTGAGGAGTAAATGTTGGTTTATGTTTACCTCTCAATACTGTTGCAATTTCTGTTGCTATACGACCTAATGTTTTTCCTTCAGCATCAACTAAGTACCATTTTCTTTGTACATCAGCTGGCTTAGCTATATAACTTTTCATAACTGTCCCTCCTTAACTACTTTTCATAAAAATTTTTTACCGTTTATGTCAAGTCCGGGGCAAGTGGACTTATTAACACATTCTCATATATTTTAATACATGTAGCCTGGTGTGTCAAGTTAATAATGAACTTTTTTAAGAAATAATCCTTGTGCTGGAGCTGTATGTCCACATCTTGATCTGTTTTTAGATTCTATTATATCTAAAAATGATTCATTAATTCTACCACGTCCTATATCAACAAGTGTTCCAACAATAATTCTCACCATATTATATAAGAACCCATCTCCACTAATTTCTAAAGTAATCAAATCATCTGTTTTTTTTATATTTATATCATATATTGTTCGTATTGTATCTTTTACAGATGAACCAGAACTCATAAAACCTTTAAAATCATGTGTACCCAATAGACTTTTTGATTCTATACACATTTTTTCAAAATCAAGTTCATACTTTACTTGATATGATATGCTGTTAAGTATTGGGTGTCTAAACTTACTGTTATATATTAAATATTTATATGTTTTTCCTTTTGCACTATATCTTGAATGAAAGTCATCATTAACTTCACATGCTTCTATAACTGATATGTCTTTTGGTAATTTAGCATTTAGTGCCATTGGTACACTTTCTATACTTATACTTGAACTAATTTTAAAATTTGCAGTTTGTGCAAGAGCATGAACCCCTGAATCAGTTCTACCTGAGCCTATAAGTTTAACTTCTTCATTCATTATCTCATATATAGCCTTTTCAATTGTACCTTGTATCCCTAGAGAATCTGGTTGCTTCTGCCATCCACAATAATTTCTACCATCATATTGGATTGTAATCTTTATATTTCTCATATTTTACCTCACCTATATGCTTCTATTAAATCGCTATAAATCTAGTAGCTATGATTAATCCTAAATAAATAACTTGAAACACACATGCTATATAATCTGCTTTTACTATAACAGACTCCCTCATTTTTGTTCTATTGTGTCCACCTCTATAACATCTAGCTTCCATGGCCATAGCCAATTCATCAGCTCTTCTAAATGCACTAACAAATAGTGGAACTAAAAGAGGTACTAGATTTTTAGCTCTATTTATAAGATTTTTACTTTCAAAGTCTGCACCTCTAGACATTTGAGCCTTCATTATTTTATCTGTTTCGTCTAATAATGTAGGAATAAAGCGCAAAGCAATTGTCATCATCATTGCAAGCTCATGAACTGGTAAACCAATTTTCTTAAAGGGATTCAATAATCGCTCTATACCATCTGTCAATTCTATTGGTGAAGTTGTTAAAGTAAGTAATGATGTCCCAATTACTAAAAATATAAGTCTTATTGCCATAAAAATTGCTTGTCTCAAGCCTTGACTTGTTATTGTTAAAAATCCAAATGACCATATCTCATCACCTGGTAAGAAAAATATATTTATAATAAATGTAAATAAAATAATCCACTTAAGAGGTTTTACACCCTTAACAATATACTTAACAGGTATATTAGCTAACTTTATCATACCTAATAAACATAATAAAACTATCATATAAGGCCAAAATTTATTTACTACAAATATAGATACCATAAATACAATTGTTGCTACAAGTTTTATCCTTGGATCTAATTTATGAATAGCAGAACTTGTTGGGTAGTATTGCCCTATAGTTATATCTTTTAACATAATCCTCGCCCTCTCACAACTCTTAATATTTCCTGTTTTGCTTCTTCTAAAGTCAATATGTCTTCACTAATGTCAAAACCTTGTTCTCTTAATTTCAATGCAAGCTCTAAAACCTGTGGAATATCTAAACCAATTTCTTTTAATTTAATAGCATTCGATTTAAATACATCTCTAGGAGTACCCATAAATTCTATTTTACCATGATTCATAACAATTAACGTTTGTGCCAACTTTGCCATATCATCCATACTATGTGATGACAATATTATAGTCATATTGTTTTTTTCATGTAAGTTTTTTATTAAATTAAAAATTTCATCTCTTCCACCAGGATCAAGACCTGCAGTTGGTTCATCTAATATAAGTACTTCTGGGTTCATTGCTATAACTCCAGCTATTGCAACTCTACGCTTTTGACCTCCTGATAATTCAAATGGAGATTTATCTTTAAATTCCTCATAGTCAAGTCCTACAGCTTCCATCGATGCTTTTACCCTATTATGTATCTCAACCTCTTCTAAACCTAAATTAGCGGGTCCAAAAGCTATATCCTTATCAATTGTTTCTTCAAATAATTGATATTCTGGATATTGAAATACAACACCTACTCTTTTTCTTATCTCAGTTAAGTTTAAATTCTTATCTGTTATGTTAAAATCATTTATAAAAATCTCTCCTGAGGAAGGTTTTAATAATCCATTTAGATGTTGTATCAATGTAGACTTTCCTGAACCTGTATGACCTATAAGTCCAACAAAATCTCTATCTTTAATCTCAAAAGATACATCATCAAGTGCTTTACTTGCAAAAGGCATCCCTTCATTATATATATGTGTTAAGTTCTTTACTATAATTGACATAATTCCATCACCATCTCATCCACAGTTAATATATCACTACTAATATTTATACCTTCTTCTATTAATAAACTAGACAACTCTGTCATACAAGGCACATCTAAACCGATTTCCTTTAACATCTCTATTTTACTAAATACTTCTTTAGGAGTCCCTTCTAAAAGTTTCTTACCTTTCTCCATAACGACAACTCTATCAGCTTCTACAGCTTCTTCCATAAAGTGAGTTATATGTAAAACAGTTATATTTTCTTCTTTATTAAGCCTTTTTATTGTTTTCATAACTTCTTTTCTTCCAGATGGGTCTAACATCGCTGTTGCTTCATCAAATATTATACACTTGGGTCTCATGGCAATTATGCCTGCTATTGCAACCCTCTGTTTTTGGCCACCTGATAACAAATGCGGTTGTCTACCTCTCAAATCATACATACCTACACTTTTTAAAGACTCTTCTACAATTCGTCTTATCTCTTTTGGCTCTATACCTAAGTTTTCAGGACCAAAAGCTACATCTTCTTCTACTATTGTGGCAACAATTTGATTATCTGGGTTTTGAAATACCATACCTGCTGTTTGCCTTATATCCCATAATCTTTCTTCTTCTTTGGTGTCCATTCCATCAATGAGAATATTTCCTTCTGTAGGCATAAGAATAGCATTTAAGTTTTTAGATAAAGTAGACTTGCCAGAACCATTATGTCCTATTATCGCAACAAATTCTCCCTTTTTAACATCTAAGCTTAAATTATCTATTGCTTTAAGTTTTGCTTCATCTGTAATATACTCAAATGAAATATTGTTTACTTTTATTATATTATCCATTAATTCATACTCCTTTTAGTAAGCAATAACTTATAAAAATCATTTTACACATTATTATATCACACCTTAGTCAAAAAAATAAAAAAAAGATTAAGCCATCAAGCCTAATCCTTTCCTTACTATACTAATTCTATAAAAGCCATTTCAGCAGCATCGCCTTTTCTTGGCCCTATTTTTATTATTCTAGTGTATCCACCATTTCTCTCTGCATATTTTGGAGCTAAATCTGTGAATAAGTTATTAACTACTGTTTCATCCATAACATAAGCTAAAACTTGTCTTCTAGCATGAAGATCTCCTCTTTTAGCAAGAGTTATCATCTTTTCAGCCATTCTACGAGTTTCTTTAGCTCTAGTTACTGTAGTTTCTATTCTTCCACTTCTTAGTAAACAAGTTACTAAGTTTCTTAACATAAGGTTTCTGTGAGCTGTTTCACGTCCTAATTTACGGTACTTAGCCATTCTTATCCCTCCTTTGCTCGCTATTCTTCACTTGGTTTTAATCCTAGCCCAAGTTCCTCTAGTTTTTGTATTACTTCTTCTAATGACTTTTTACCTAGGTTTCTAACCTTCATCATATCGTCTTCAGACTTATTAGCTAATTCTTCAACTGTATTAATTCCCGCTCTCTTTAAACAGTTGTATGATCTAACTGATAAATCTAATTCTTCTATAGTCATTTCAAGAACTTTTTCTTTTTGATCTTCTTCTTTTTCTACCATGATTTCAACACTACTTACATGTTCAGTTAAGTCTATAAATAGATTTAAATGCTCAACTAATACTTTTGCAGCTAATGATATACCTTCTTGAGGGTTTATACTACCATTAGTCCAAACTTCTAGTACTAATTTATCATAATCTGTTTTTTGACCAACTCTTGTGTTTTCTACATGATAACTAACTTTCTCAACAGGAGTATATATTGAATCCACAGGTAAAACACCTATTGGAACATTCTCTGTTTTATTTTCTTCAGCAGAAACATAACCTCTACCTTTATCTACAAATATTTCCATATTAAACTTGGCATTATCATCTAATGTAGCTATTGCTAAGTCTTTGCTTAATATTTCAACATCTGGAGGACAGATTATATCTGAACCTGTGATAGAGCATGGTCCTTGAGCCTCTATTTTAAGTGTTCTACTTCCTTCACCATCTATAGTTGCTGAAAGCTCTTTTAAAGTTAATATTATCTCTGTAACATCTTCTTTAACACCAGGTATTGTAGAGAATTCATGAAGAACTCCATCTATTTTTATAGCATTTACTGCTACACCTGGTAAAGATGATAATAATATTCTTCTTAGTGCGTTACCTATAGTTATTCCATATCCTCTTTCTAGAGGTTCTATAACAAACTTACCATATCTATAGTCTTCGCTAAGCTCAACTATATCTACTTTTGGCTTTTCTATTTCTATCATGGACAAAACCCTCCTTAAAATTCAGTAATCCACTGAGGGTAAACAAAATTTTAAAATAATTTTTAAAAGTGTGCTTATTATTTAGAGTAAAGTTCTATGATTAAGTGCTCTGCTATTTCAAGATCTATATCTTCTCTTGTTGGAACACCAACTACTTTTGCTGTCATTCCTTCTACATTAGCTTCTAACCATTTAGGAGCTATTCTTGAGTTAACTTCTACTAAATTTTTGAATTTTGCAGAAGATCTTGATTTTTCTTTAACTTCTATCACATCTCCAACTTTAACTGTTAATGAAGCTATATCTACTTTATTTCCATTTAAAGTGAAATGACCATGAGTTACTAATTGTCTAGCTTCTTTTCTAGAAGATGCTAGTCCCATTCTGTAAACTACATTGTCTAATCTTCTCTCTAATAAACTTAATAAATTCTCACCTGATTTTCCAGGCATGTTTTCAGCACGTTCGTATAAGTTTCTAAATTGAGTTTCTAAAACTCCATATATTCTTTTAACTTTTTGTTTTTCTCTTAATTGTAATCCATAGTTAGAAACTTTCTTTCTCCCTTGGCCATGTTGACCTGGAGCATAGTTTCTTTTAACTATAGCACATTTATCTGTATAACATCTATCACCTTTAAGGAATAATTTCATTCCCTCTCTACGGCATTGTCTACATGATGCACCTGTATATCTTGCCATTTATCTACACCTCCTATTTGTACTCTTATTAATTACACTCTTCTTCTCTTTGGTGGTCTACATCCGTTATGTGGGATTGGAGTAACATCTTTTATCATAGTTACTTCTAGTCCAGTTGCTTGTAAAGCTCTTATAGCAGCTTCTCTTCCTGAACCTGGCCCCTTTACGAATACCTCAACACTTTTTAATCCGTGTTCCATCGCAGCTTTTGCAGCTGTTTCAGCAGCCATTTGAGATGCAAATGGAGTTGATTTTCTTGACCCTTTGAATCCTAATTGTCCTGAACTTGCCCAAGATATAGCATTTCCATGAACGTCAGTTAAAGTTATTATTGTATTGTTGAAAGTTGACTGTATATGAGCATGACCACGTTCTATATTTTTACGTTCTCTTCTTCTAACACGTGTAACTTTCTTTTTTGGTTTAGCCATTTTCCTTTTCCCTCCTTCATCTAATTATTATTTAATTATTTTTTCTTTTTACGAGATACTGTTTTTCTAGGACCTTTTCTAGTTCTAGCATTAGTTTTAGTTCTTTGTCCTCTTAATGGAAGACCTTTACCATGTCTAATTCCTCTATAACATTTTATATCTCTTAATCTCTTTATGTTTAAAGCAATTTCTCTTCTTAAGTCACCTTCAACTAAGAAATCGTCATCTATAACTTTTCTTAACTCATTAACTTGATCTTCTGATAAATCTTTTATTCTTGTATCTGGATTTATCTCAGCTTTAGCTAATATTTCGTTAGCAGTTGCTTTACCTATACCATATATATAAGTTAAGCCTATCTCCGCTCTTTTTTCTCTAGGTAAATCTACCCCAGCTATTCTTGCCATGATCGCACCTCCTACACATAGTTTTTAGTGTTTAAAACTTCATATCATATATCAATCCTACGTCAGATTGTTCAACGATTTTAACGTTCTTTTGTTAACATCACAATATAGTATTATACTATAAAATTTAACAAAATACTAGTAATAATTTCTTATCCTTGTTTTTGCTTATGCTTTGGATTTTCACAGATAACCATTACTTTTCCTTTTCTTTTTATTACTTTGCATTTTTCACATATTGGTTTTACTGATGGTCTAACTTTCATTATTAATCCCTCCTTAGACTAAATATCAAGATAGTCTACTTCTTACGCCAAGTGATTCTTCCTCTTGTAAGGTCATATGGAGAAAGTTCAACATTCACCTTATCACCTTCAAGAATTCTTATGAAGTTCATTCTTAGCTTTCCAGAAATGTGGCATAATATCTCATGTCCATTTTCTAGTTTAACTTTAAACATAGCATTAGGTAAAGCTTCTGAAACTGTACCTTCTAATTCTATAACATCTTTTTTGGCCATTAACTAACCAGCCCTCCATTTCAATAAGTTAAATTATCTAATTTAACTTAGTAAGTTCAGCTCTTAAAAAAGAATCTGTAATCTCTTGTCCAGATACTACTCTTTTTCTAACTTCATCATTAATAAAATTATATTTTTTTAAGTGCTTAACTTTCTTTAACTTAGGTTTGTCAAGTTTTCTTTTCTTTCCATCAGCTATTAATACATATTCATTATTAATTATCTTGACTACGAAAAATAAATTTCCTTGATCTCGACCTAATGAAACCTTAACAACTTGACCTATACTTAAATTATCTGATAGCACTTTTTTCACCTACTTCTTAATTTACAACTTTGTCAATATCAAAGGTTCATGTTCAGTAATTGCTATCGTATGCTCATAATGAGCTGATTTTTTTCCATCTATTGTAACAGTCGTCCACCCATCTGATAGAGTCTTTACATGATAACGACCTGCATTAACCATTGGCTCTATAGCAATAACCATTCCTTCTCTAAGTCTTGGTCCTTTTCCTGGGAGTCCATAATTAGGTACCTGTGGATCTTCATGAAGATTTGCTCCAACTCCATGTCCTACCAAATCCCTAACTACTGAGAAACCATGTTTCTCAACGTGTGTTTGTACTGCGTGTGAGATATCCGAAAGTCTATATCCTAATTTAGCAAATTTTATTCCTTCATAGAAGCTTTCTCTAGTTACTTCTATTAATTTCCTATCTTCTTCAGATATCATGCCTACTCCATGAGTTTTCGCAGAATCACCATGATATCCTTTATAATAGGCTCCTATATCTAAGCTTACAATGTCTCCTTCCTTTAATAGAGTCTCACCTGGAATTCCATGTACAACTTCTCTATTGATAGAAGCACATATACTTCCTGGAAAACCTCCATATCCTTTAAAAGAAGGTTCAGCATTGTATTTTCTTATATTCTCTTCAGCTATTTTATCTAATTCTAAAGTAGATATTCCCGGAGAAATAGCTTTTCTTAAAACTTCATGAGTATCAGCAACAATTTTGCCTGCTTCTCTTAAAAGTTCTATTTCTTTCTTTGATTTCAAGATAATCATTTATTTTCCACTTCCTAAAGCTGCAACAATATCTTCAAATACTTTATCTATTGCTTGGTCACCTTTTATATCAGCTATTATACCTTGTTTGCTATAATAATCTACTAAAGGCTTAGTTTCATCTAGATAAACTTGTATTCTCTTAGATACAGTTTCTTCATTATCATCAGCTCTTTGATACAATTCTCCTTGGCATACATCACATACACCTTTTACTTTAGGAGGATTAAACTCAACATGATAAGTAGCTCCACAAGACTTGCATATTCTTCTACCAACTGCTCTAGATACTAATATGCTCTTATCAACTTCAATATTGACAACTTTATCCAGTACTATACCAGCATTTTTTAAGAATACATCTAAATGCTCACCTTGTGCTACATTTCTTGGAAATCCATCTAACATAAATCCATTTTTACAGTCTTCTTGAGATATTCTATCAGTAACTAAACCTACAGTTAACTCATCTGGTACTAATAAACCTTGGTCCATGTATTCTTTAGCTTTTTTTCCAAGTTCTGTTCCCTCTTTTATATTCTTTCTGAATATATCTCCTGTTGATATATGAGGTATATTGTATTTTTCTACTATTCCTGCCGCCTGAGTACCTTTACCAGCACCTGGAGGTCCAAGTAATATTATTCTCATATTATCCATCTCCATTTTATTTTAAGAAACCTTGATAGCTTCTCATAACTAAGTTTGACTCTAACTGTCTCTTAAGCTCCAAAGCAACCCCAACAACGATTAGCAATGAAGTTCCAGCTAGACTCATATTGACATTCATATAATGTGTTGTAAGAGCTGGTACCATAGCAATTATTGCTAAGAAAGTAGCTCCAGCTAAAGTTAATCTTGTTAAGATTCTATTTAAATAATCCATAGTAGGTTCACCTGGTCTAATACCTGGTATAAATCCACCATTATTTTTCATATTTTTAGATATATCTTCTGTATTGAATGATACAGTTGTATAAAAATATGAGAAGAAAATTATAAGTAGAATTTCAATTGATCTGTATGTCCAAAATCCTTGTTCTGTTGCCATACTTAAGTATTTTTGAACAAAAGCTTGAGCATCTGCCCCCATAAACATAGCTATTGTTTGTGGAAAAGCTAAAAGTGAACTAGCAAAAATTATAGGCATAACTCCTGATTGGTTAACTTTCATTGGTATATGAGAACTTTGTCCTCCATACATTTTTCTTCCAACAACTCTTTTAGCATATTGTACAGGTATCTTTCTAGTCGCTTCTTGTATAAATGTAACCCCTGTAACTGTAAGTAATATAACTACAATTAGAAGTATTATTACCCAAGGTGCAACTTGACCAGATTTAACTTGTTGTGCGATTTTAATAACATCTGTTGGTATTCTTGATATAATACCTGCAAATATTATTACTGAACTACCATTACCAATTCCTTTTTCGGTAATTTTGTCCCCAATCCACATTACTAACATACTTGCTGAAACTAATGTTATTACAACAGTTGTGATAAAAAACACACTATTTGATATTAAAGCACTTCTTACAATTCCTAATGTAATTCCCAAAGCTTGTACAACTGCTAGAGCTAGTGCTGTATATTTAGTGTACTTATTGATTTTTTTCTTTCCTTCTTCACCAGATTTTTGAAGTTCTGCTAAACTTTCAAAACCTACTGTTAGAAGCTGTATTATGATTGATGCAGTAATATATGGACTTATACCCAAAGCAAATAGTGAAAAGTTACTAAATGCTCCACCAGTAAACATATTATACAGAGAAAGTAGACTATTGCCGCCTACCATCTTTTGTATAATACTAGTGTCTATACCTGGAACTGGTATTGTAGTACCTATTCTGAATATCACGATCATCATAAGTGTATACATTACTTTTTTTCTTACTGCTTTAATCTTCCAAGCTTGTTTTAATTTTGACAGCACGCTAATTCACCCCGCCTGTACTGGCTAGGAGATTAGCAGGTTATTATACTAACTCTGCTTTTCCACCAGCTTTTTCTATTTTTTCTTGAGCTGAAGCTGTAAATTTAGCAGCTTTAACAGTTAAAGCTTTTTCTAAATTACCTTCACCTAAGATTTTAATTCCATCTTTACCTATTTTGCTTATAGTTTTAGTAGATTTTAATAATTCTGCAGTTATTTCTGTTCCATTTTCAAATCTGTTTAAAACTTCAACATTAACTTCTGTGTAAACTTTCTTAAATATGTTATTGAAACCTCTCTTAGGAAGTCTTCTAGCTAGTGGCATTTGTCCACCTTCGAACCCTACTCTTACTCCACCACCAGAACGAGACCATTGACCTTTTTGTCCACGTCCTGCAGTTTTACCTTGTCCAGTTGCAGTACCTCTACCTAATCTTCTTTTAGCTCTTACTGCACCTTCAGCAGGTTTTAACTCATGTAACTTCATGGATTGCACCTCCTTGCACTACTTTTTAAAAATTATTCAGCTATTTCAGTTACTTCTAATAAATGACTTACTTTTTTTATCATACCTCTTACTTGAGCATTGTCTTCTTTTACAATAACTTGTTCTCTTTTTCTTAATCCTAACGCTTCAACATTCTTTTTTTGGTTAGGAGTAGTTCCTATAACACTTCTAACTAATTTTATTTGTAATTTAGCCATTTTACACTACCTCCTTACCCTAGAAGTTCTTCAACTTTTTTACCTCTAAGTTTAGCTATATCTTCAACTGTTTTTAGAGAATTAAGTCCTTCTATTGTAGCATTTACCATATTTCTTGGATTGTTAGATCCTAAAGATTTAGCTCTAACGTCTTTTAGTCCAGCTAACTCAAGTACGGCTCTAGCAGGTCCCCCAGCTATTACTCCTGTACCTTCTACAGCAGGCATTATTAATATATTTCCAGCACCAAAGTGTCCGCGTACTTCGTGAGGAATTGTAGTCCCAACCATTGGCACTACTATTAGATTTTTCTTAGCATCTTCAACTGCTTTTTTTATAGCATCTGGTACTTCCATTGCTTTCCCAGCACCTATACCAACGTGTCCGTTTTCATCTCCAACAACTACTAACGCTGCAAATCTGAAGTTTCTACCACCTTTTACAACCTTAGTAACACGTCTTACTTCAACAACTTTTTCTTGTAAGTCAAGTTGTCCTGCATCTATCGGCTTACGACGTAGCATGTATTTTTCCCTCCTTCGTATTAGAACTTAAGACCAGCTTCTCTAGCACTTTCAGCTAATTCTTGAATTCTTCCATGATATAAGTATCCACCTCTGTCAAATACAACTTCAGTGATTCCTTTTTCAACAGCTTTTTTAGCAACTAATTCTCCAACTTTCTTAGCTGCTTCCTTATTTCCTGTATGATTAACAGCACTCTTAACTTCTGCTTCTAAAGAAGATGCAGCAACTAGAGTTACTCTGTTTGTGTCATCTATTATTTGAGCATATATATTGTTAGCACTTCTAAATACACATAATCTTGGTCTTTGAGCAGTACCGCTTATTTTTCTACGAACTCTCTTATGTCTTTGAAGTCTATTAGCATTTTTATCAGCCTTTTTTAACACCTAGCTCACTCCTTTCTAGCGTTTAAGTTTTGGTATTATTTTTTACCAGTTTTTCCTTCTTTACGTCTGATTACCTCATCAACGTATTTTATACCTTTACCTTTGTATGGCTCTGGCTTTCTCCAAGCTCTTATTTTAGCAGCATAGTTTCCTACTAATTGCTTGTCTATACCTTTTACTATTAACTCAGTTTGGTTTGGAGCTTCAACAGTTATTCCTTCTGGATCTTCCATTTCAACTGGATGAGAGAAACCTAAGTTCATAACTAATTTTTTCCCTTGTTTTTGAGCTCTGTATCCAACACCTTTTAGTTCTAATTTCTTTTCGAAACCAGTATTTACACCTACAACCATATTATCTAATAAAGTTCTAGTTAATCCGTGTAAAGATCTGTGTTTTTTATTATCAGTTGGTCTTTCAACCATTATTGTATTTTCTTCTTTTTTTATATTTAACTCAGCACTTAATTGTTTAGTTAAAGTTCCCTTTGGACCTTTTACTGTAACTAAATTTCCTTCAGCTATAGTAACTTCAACACCTGCTGGTATTATTATTGGCTTAACACCTATTCTTGACATGGTCGCACCTCCTTACATTGTTCATATTAATTACCAAACGTAGCAGATTACTTCTCCACCAACATTTTCTTTTCTAGCTTGCTTGTCAGTTAATATTCCTTTTGAAGTAGATATTACTGATATTCCTAATCCATTTAATACTTTTGGTATTTCGTGGTTAGCAGCGTAAACTCTCATTCCAGGCTTAGATATTTTCTTAAGACCTGTGATAACTCTTTCGCCTTCTTGTCCGTACTTTAATTGTATTCTTATGATACCTTGTTTTCCATCTTCTATAACATCATAACCTCTTATGAAACCTTCTTCTAATAAGATTCTAGCTAACTCTTTCTTCATATTAGAAGCTGGAACATCTACAGTTTCATGCTTAACAACATTAGCATTTCTTATACGAGTAAGCATATCTGCAATTGGATCTGTCATTGTCATTTTGTAGCCCTCCTTCCATTCTAATCAAGCTTCTACCAGCTTGCTTTTCTAACACCAGGTATTTGACCTTTATAAGCTAATTCTCTAAAGCATATACGGCATATACCAAATTTTTTCAAAACTGAATGCGGTCTTCCGCATATAGTACATCTAGTGTATTCTCTAGTAGCGTACTTTTGCTTTCTTTGTTGTTTAACAACCATCGCTTTTCTAGCCACGGGAATCCCTCCTTTGCTTACTTAGAAAATGGCATTCCTAATAATTTTAATAATTCACGAGCTTCTTCGTCAGTTTTTGCTGTAGTAACGAATATTATATCCATTCCTCTTACTTTATCAATTTTATCATATTCTATTTCAGGGAATATTAATTGTTCTTTAACTCCTAAAGCATAGTTTCCTCTACCATCAAAAGCATTAGGGTTAACACCTCTAAAGTCTCTAACTCTTGGTAAAGAAACTGATACTAATTTGTCCATAAAGTAGAACATTTTGTCAGCTCTTAATGTAACTTTTGTTCCTATTGGCATTCCTTCTCTTAGTTTGAAGTTAGCAACAGATTTTCTAGCTTTAGTTATAACAGGCTTTTGTCCTGATATTATTTCTAATTCTTCAACGCCTTTTTCTAATCCTTTTGGATTTTCTCTAGCGTCACCTATACCCATGTTAATAACTATTTTGTTTAACTTAGGTATCTCCATTACGTTTTTATATCCAAATTTCTCCATTAAAGCAGGAGCAACTTCTTTCATGTATTTTTCTTGTAATCTAGAAGCCATTTAAGGTCCCTCCTTTCAAGCAATATTTATTATAATTCTTTTCCGCTCTTTGCTGATACTCTTACTTTTGTGCCATCTTTTACTTCATATCTTACTCTAACGCCTTTTCCTGTTTCAGGATCAAATGGCATTACATTAGATATGTGTATTGGGGCTTCTTTGTTTATTATTCCACCTTGTTGGTTCATAGCACTTGGTTTTTGATGTTTAGTTATTACGTTTACACCTTCAACTAATACTTTATCAGCTTTAGGGTATACCTTTAAAACTGAACCTTTTTTACCTTTATCTTTACCTGCTATAACTACAACAGTGTCACCTTTTTTAACACGCATCATGTCCTATTGCACCTCCTTAATTATAGTACTTCTGGAGCAAGAGAAACTATTTTCATGAATTCATTGTCTCTTAACTCTCTAGCAACAGGCCCGAATATACGAGTTCCTACTGGAGTTTTATCGTCCTTTATTATAACAGCAGCATTTTCATCAAAAGATATATAGCTTCCGTCATTACGTCTTACGCCTTGTTTGCTTCTTACTATAACAGCTTTAACAACCTTACCTTTTTTTACAACTCCACCAGGTGTTGCACTTTTAACAGTAGCAACTATAACGTCGCCTATGTTACCATATCTTCTTTTACTTCCGCCTAGAACACGTATACATAAAAGTTCTTTAGCTCCTGAGTTATCAGCAACTCTTAGACGTGATTCTTGTTGTATCATATCGTAATCCCTCCTTCTTCAAAAACTACTTAACTTTCTCAACAACTTCAACTAGTCTGAATCTCTTATCTTTAGATAAAGGTCTAGTTTCCATTATTTTAACTCTATCTCCGATGTTACATATATTCTTTTCATCATGAGCCTTAAATTTCTTAGTTCTCTTAACACGTTTATTATATAGTGGATGACGTACGAACTCTTCAACAGCTACTACTATTGTTTTATCCATCTTATCACTAACAACACGGCCTATTCTAACTTTTCTTCTTCCTCTTTCCATGTTTAAAAAGCCTCCTTTCCAAATTAAGCTCTAGTTTCGTATAACTTTCTTTCAGCAAGAACAGTTTTAACTTTTGCTATATCCTTCTTAACAAACTTTATTCTAGCTGTATTTTCTAATTGACCAGTAGCTAATTGGAATCTTAAGCTAAATAATTCACTTTTGAAGTCGTTTAATTTGTTCATTAGCTCTTCGCTTGTTAAATCTCTTAATTCTTTAGCTTTCATCCTATTCACCACCCTTTACTTCTAAATCTTCTTTTTTAACAAATTTACATTTGATTGGTAATTTATGTGCAGCAAGTCTCATAGCTTCTCTTGCTTTATCTTCAGAAACACCTGCTAATTCAAACATAACTCTTCCTGGCTTAACTACAGCTACCCAATATTCTGGAGAACCTTTCCCTGCACCCATACGAGTTTCTGCTGGTTTTCTTGTTACTGGTTTATGAGGGAATATTTTTATCCAAACCTTTCCCCCTCTTTTTATATATCTAGTCATCGCGATTCTGGCAGCTTCTATTTGATTAGAAGTTATCCAAGAAGCTTCTAAAGCTACTAATCCAAACTCACCATAAGTAACTTTGTTACCTTTATGAGCTTGCCCAGCCATACTTCCTCTATGAACTCTACGACGCTTTACTCTTTTTGGCATTAACATGAGTATTTTTCCTCCTTCCTTGAACCTAACTATTATTAATTTCCTTTGTTTTCAGTTCTTTGAGGTCTTGATCCACCTTGAGGTCTTTGTCCACCTTGAGGTTTTTGTCCTCTGTAGTTTCCTCTGTTATCGTTTCCTCTTCTATCATTTCCTCTTCTATCGTTTCTTCTGTTATCTCTCTTGTTGTCTCTTCTGTCGCTCTTTCTGCTTTCTTCTCTTGGATTTACACCATCTCTAGTTGGTAAAACTTCACCATTACATATCCAAACTTTTATACCTATTTTTCCATAAGTAGTATCAGCTTCAGCGAAACCATAATCTATATCTGCTCTTAAAGTTTGTAGTGGCACATTTCCTTCACTATAACCTTCAGTTCTAGCCATTTCAGCTCCACCTAATCTTCCTGAAGCAGAAACTTTTATCCCTTTAGCACCAGATTTCATTGCTCTTTGTATAGCTTGTTTCATTGCTCTTCTGAAAGCAACCCTTCTTTCTATAGCTAAAGCTATATTTTCAGCTACTAATTGAGCATTTTTATCTGTACTTCTTACTTCTACTATGTTAACTATTATACTTTTCTTTGTCATTTTTTCTAATTCAACTTTTAATGCTTCGATTCCAGCACCAGCTCTTCCTATAACTACTCCTGGCTTAGCAACATGTAAGTCCATTTTTATTTTATTAGCTGATCTTTCTATTTCTATTCTAGCAACTCCAGCTGAGTATAATCTTTTCTTTAAGAATTTACGTATATTATGGTCTTCTAATAATAAGTTTCCGAACTCTTTTTTATCAGTAGCGAACCATCTTGAGTCCCAATCTTTTATAACACCGACCCTTAAGCCGTGTGGATTAACCTTTTGACCCATTACTTTCCCTCCTATCTATTAATTATTTTTTTTCTTTCACAACAACCTCTATATGAGAAGTTCTTTTTCTTATTGTAGTTGCACGACCCATAGCTCTAGGCATGAATCTCTTCATTGTTGGCCCTTGATTAGCAACTATTGATGCTATATATAATTTTTCAGTATCCATTTCGTGATTGTTTTCTGCGTTAGCTTTAGCTGACTTTACAACTTTAGCTATTATTGAAGCTGCTCCTCTTGGAGTGAACTTTAATATCGCTAATGCTTCATCAACATTCTTTCCTCTAACAAGGTCACAGATTTGGCCTGCTTTTCTTGGTGATACACGTACATATTTAGCAGTAGCTTTTGCTTCCATTGTTATTCCTCCTTTCTTAGTCATAATTTAATTATTTTCTCTTATTAGATTTTTCGTCATCCTTATGTCCTTTGAAAGTTCTAGTAGGAACGAACTCACCTAATTTGTGTCCAACCATATCTTCTGTTATATATACTGGAACATGTTTTCTTCCATCATGAACAGCTATAGTGTTTTCTACCATTTGTGGAAATACAGTTGAAGATCTTGACCAAGTTTTTATAACTTCTTTATTTCCGCTAGCATTCATAGCTTCTATTTTCTTTAAAAGTCTTGCATGGACAAAAGGTCCTTTTTTAGTTGATCTTGACATTTATATTCCTCCTTTCCGAGCAAAAATAAATTTACTACTTAGTTCTTCTTGATACTATTAACTTATTTGAAGCTTTGTTTTTCTTTCTAGTTTTGTATCCAAGAGCTGGTTTACCCCATGGAGTAACAGGAGATGGTCTACCTATTGGAGATCTACCTTCCCCTCCACCGTGTGGATGGTCATTAGGGTTCATTACAGAACCTCTTACAGTAGGTCTTATTCCCATATGTCTTTTTCTACCTGCTTTACCAATAACTACGTTACCGTGCTCTATATTTCCAACTTGTCCTATAGTAGCTTTACAGTTTATGCTTACTAATCTCATTTCACCTGATGGTAATCTTAATAAAGCATTTTTTCCTTCTTTAGCCATTAATTGTGCAGAAACTCCAGCAGATCTAACTAATTGAGCTCCTTTTCCTGGCTTTAATTCTATATTATGAATGATAGTACCAACTGGCATATCTTTTAATGCTAAACAGTTTCCTGGTTTTATATCAGCACCTAATCCTGATAAGATAGTATCTCCAACGTTGATTCCAACTGGAGCTAATATATATCTTTTTTCTCCATCAGCATAGTTTAATAATGCAATATTTGCAGTTCTGTTTGGATCATATTCTATAGTAGCAACCTTAGCAGGTATACCATCTTTATCTCTTTTAAAATCTATTATTCTATATTTTCTTTTTTGTCCTCCACCTCTATGACGAACAGTTATTCTACCATGTACGTTTCTACCAGCATTTTTCTTTAAGTTAACTAAAAGAGATCTTTCTGGTTGGTTACATGTTATTTCCTCAGAAACTAAAACTGTCATTTGTCTTAAGGCAGGAGAAGTTGGTCTAAACTTTTTTATAGCCATCTGTTTTCCCTCCTTCGTTTGTTATAATATTACATTCCTTGGAAGAATTCTATTTCTTTACTATCAGCAGTTAATTTAACTACTGCTTTCTTAAAGCTTGCTGTTCTTCCTTGAGTTCTACCCATTCTTTTAACTTTTCCATCGTAGTTTAAAGTATTTACTTTATCAACACTAACTCCGAATACTTTTTCTACTGCTTTTTTTATTTCAGTTTTGTTCGCATCTTTAGCCACAACAAAAGTGTATTTTTTTTCACCCATTTCAGCCATACTGTGCTCAGTTACAACTGGTCTTATTATTACATCATGTGGATTAGTCATTATGCGTACACCTCCTCCACTTTTTTAACAGCATCTGTAGTTATTATAAATGAATCATATTTTAATATATCATATACATTCATAGTATTAACTAATGCAGTTTGAACACCTTCTATATTTCTAGCTGATTTTATTACATTATCATTTTTATCAGCTATAACTACTAAAGCTTTTTTAGCAGCATTTATATTATTTAATATTTGAGCGAATTCTTTAGTTTTAGGAGCATCCATGTTTAATGCATCTAATACTATAACTTCACTATTTTGTATTTTTGAAGATAAAGCACTCTTCATAGCTAATCTTCTTACCTTCTTAGGTAATGTATATTTGTAACTTCTTGGTTTAGGTGCAAAAGCAACTCCTCCACCTACCCATTGTACAGATCTTGTAGAACCTTGTCTTGCTCTACCTGTTCCTTTTTGTTTCCAAGGTTTTCTTCCGCCACCTCTAACTTCTGCTCTAGTCTTAGCAGATTGAGTTCCTTGTCTCTTATTTGCTAATTGATTTTTTACAACTTCATATAAAACATGTCCATTAACTTCTACGCCAAATATAGAATCTGATAATTCTATTTCTCCAACGTTTTGTCCACTAACATTTAGTACATTTAATTTTGGCATTGTTATTCCTCCTTTCTCTAGGTTAGTCATTATTTAGAAACCTTTACAGCTTCTTTTATAGTTACTACTGAACCTTTAGCTCCTGGTATAGCTCCCTTAACTAATATAAGGTTCTTATCAGCATCTACTTTAACAACCTCTAAGTTTTGAACTGTTACCTTTACGCTTCCCATGTGTCCAGCTAATTTTTTGTTTTTAAATACTCTACCTGGGTAAGAACAAGCTCCCATTGAACCTGGTCTTCTGTGGTATCTAGAACCGTGAGATTCAGGACCTCTACTTTGTCCATGTCTTTTTATTGGACCTTGGAATCCCTTACCTTTACTTATTCCAGTAACATCTATTTTTGCACCTGCTTCAAATACATCAGCTTTTATTTCTTGTCCAACTGTGTATCCTTCTACAGAATCTACTCTAAACTCTTTTAAATGTTTCTTTAAAACATTAGCAGCAGCTAAGTGTCCTTTTTTAGGCTTGTTTAAAGATTTTTCTTTAGCATCTTCAAAACCTATTTGTATAGCATTGTATCCATCTTTATCAACTGTTTTTATTTGAGTAACGACCATAGGTCCTGCTTCAACAGCTGTTACAGGTATAACTACACCTTTATCAGTGAATATTTGAGTCATACCAACTTTTTTTCCTAATATTCCATTCATATTAGCACCTCCTATAATTCTTACAGCGGATTACATCATTTTAGAAGTAATCATTCTAAGATAGTTACCTATAGGATAATATCTTAGGGGTTCTTATAATTTTATTTCTATATCTACACCTGCTGGTAAGTCTAATCTCATTAATGAGTCAACTGTTTTAGGTGTTGGATTAGCTATGTCGATTAGTCTTTTATGAGTTCTTATTTCAAATTGTTCTCTAGAGTCTTTGTACTTATGTACGGCTCTTAATATAGTTACAATTTGTTTTTCTGTTGGTAGAGGCACAGGTCCTGAAACTTGTGATCCAGCCTTTTTAGCAGTTTCAACTATTTTACCTGCTGAAAAATCTAATAATTTGTGATCATATGATTTTAATCTTATTCTTATTTTTTCATTCTTAGCCATTTTGTTTTCCCTCCTTTATCACGTGTTTAATTTTCAAGTTGCGTACAACTAATACCGATACACTGCTCCGGGTGTGTTGTAACTTTCAAATCGACATCAGTTCGTATTTCACTAGGATTTAATTCTTATTTTCTTAATCTCTCAAGCACACTATTATATTTTATATCATCTGTTACATTTTTTCAAGTTTTTTTTATGTTTTTTTCAATTTTATTTTCTCTTACAACATTATAACCTTAAACTTGATTATGAATCTATCTCAAGGCACTAGTTTAGTATATATGCTTTATTGCTACTTGTCAACAAAAAACAAAAAAGAGAGGTTAAACCCCCTCTTTTTTTATATGAAATCAATTAGCTTAGTAAAAGATTATTCGATTATTGTAGCAACAACTCCTGAAGCTACTGTTCTTCCACCTTCTCTTATTGAGAATCTTAATCCTTCTTCTACAACTATTGAATTTATTAAGTCTACTTCCATTGTTACGTTATCTCCAGGCATTA
>NZ_JACVWA010000042.1:0-5505 GCF_020658275.1 Clostridioides sp. ES-S-0190-01
CTGAGCCAGGATCAAACTCTCAAATAAAAGTTTATCAGGCTCAGATACTATTGTTATCTAAATATCTGGCTTTATGGTTTGTTTCTTGTTTATAAATTAACCTACTGTTTAATTTTCAAAGTTCTTTATGTTTATGTCGTTCTTTATGTTTATGTCCTTTTCTTGAGGACAAGTATTACTATACCAACTTTTTCTTTTAGAGTCAACAACTTTTTTTACTTTTTTTATTTTTAAATTATCACTTTACCTCTCTATTATAATATTATCCACATTATAAACAACTGATTCATATTGTTTTAACTTATTACATTAAATATTATCCACATTATAAACATATTTATCCACATATTACATAATTTATTATTTTTTGAATAAAGATAAATCCATATGTATAATCACTTCTCATTAGTCCATTTATCTATATGATACAATATGTTTACAACTTGAAAACATTGGTTGAAAATGCTTACTTTAATAGCAGCATTATTTCCTCTCAAAAGCATTAATAATGATATTAGTAGTGATAATAGTACATGAGCATATAATTTTATTAAAGTATTTATCAACCCCTTACTACTTTACTTTGTAAATTTATATATTAACTAAAAACTTTCATAATCAAATTAAATACTTTATTAAAGAAAAACTTTTTACATAAAAATAGACGAAAGTAAATATGTTTTTACATTTACTTTCGTCTATTTATGTTCTATTCTGCTATAGATAAATCATCCTTCATATACTGCTCAATTAAAAATACTTTTTTATACTTTAAGCTCTTCTGAACATCAATTATTCTTTGATTTGATGAACCTCTAAATTTTAGACTTATATCTTTTTTTTCATCTACAAATCTTCCATCTACTAAAACATCAATCTGCTTTAATAGGTTCAAGTTTTTAAAATATGCACTATTTTTTTTATCTAGTAGTTGTTCAAATGTAAATCCTGTATAGGACCATACATCTAAGCCAGTCTTTTTGGCTTCTTTTGCTATTTCTTCTAATGGTTCTGGCTGTAAAAATGGCTCTCCACCTGATAGTGTAATACCTTTTTGTAATTTTAGTGACTTTATCTCATTTATAATTTCTTTTGTATCCATATAAAATCCACCACATAAATTATGTGTTTGAGGATTATGACATCCTTTACAATTATGAACACATCCTTGAGTCCATATTACCATTCTTAACCCTGGTCCATCAACTATACTGTCATGACTTATAGTAGATGACATTCTTATCTTCATAACTTACTCCTCCAAATAAAACTATCTATGTTTTACCCTATCTTTAACTTCCGCTTTTTTGGCATTATTAAATCTATCAACTGTACCAACTAAATATCCTGTTATTCGTCTGATTCTTTCAAATTTAATATCACTTTCGTCTTCATTTCTTCCACATACAGGACATATATTACTTGCTATTACTCCCGAGAAACCACATATAGGATCTCTATCTACAGGATGATTTATACTTCCGTATCCTATGCCCAAATCTTTCATTGCTTTTATGATAGTTTCAAAAGCTTCTAAGTTATCAGATGGATCTCCATCTAGTTCTACATATGTTATATGACCTGCATTAGTAAATTCATGATATGGAGCTTCTATCTCAATTTTGTCATATGCACTTATATTATAATAAACTGGAACATGGAATGAATTAGTATAATACTCTTTATCTGTAATACCTTTAATTTCTCCATATACTTTCTTATCTATTTTAGTAAATCTTCCTGAAAGACCTTCTGCTGGAGTACCCATTAAAGAGAAATTTAATTTATATTTGTCTGTAGCTTCATCCATTTTATGTCTCATATATGACACTATTTTTAGTCCTAATTCTTGAGCTTCCTTGCTTTCTCCATGATGTTTACCTGTAAGAGCAATAAGGCATTCTGCTAAACCTATAAACCCAATAGTCAATGTTCCTTGCTTTATTACTTCTTTTAATGTATCTTCTGGGCCCAAATCATCAGAATCTTTCCATACGCCTTGACCCATTAAAAACGGAAAGTTTTTCATTTTTTTATTTCCTTGAACTTCAAGACGCTCTAATAATTGTTCTATAATTAAGTCTATTTTCTCATCTAGTTCTTTAAAAAATTCATCTAAATTAGTTTTCTCATTTTTTATAATTCCATGCTTTATACCTAATCTTGGAAGATTGACAGTAGTAAAAGATATATTTCCTCTGCCACTAACTGTTTCTGGCCCACATACATTACTAAGTACTCTTGTTCTACAACCCATATATGTAGCTTCTGTATCTGGATCTCCTGCTTTATAATATTTAGCATTAAAAGGAGCATCTAAAAAGCTAAAGTTAGGAAATAATCTTTTAGCTGATACCCTGCATGATAACTTAAATAAATCATAATTAGGATCTTCAGGATTTAAATTTACACCTTCTTTAACTTTAAATATCAATATTGGGAAAATTGGGGTCTCTCCATTACCTAAACCTCTTTCTTGTGATAATAATAGATTCTTAGTTACCATTCTTCCTTCTTCTGAAATATCTGTTCCAAAATTTACACTTGAAAATGGTACTTGTGCACCTGCTCTAGAATGCATTGTATTTAAGTTATGTATAAATGCTTCCATAGATTGATATGTTTTTTTATCAGTTTCTTTATATGACTCTTCAAATGCAAAGTTTTGCATGTTCTTTATAAGTTCTTCATCAATATTAAACATTTCTTTTAGTTTTTCTTTTTCAGAGTTTAAATACAATTCATCTTTTTTAAGACCAACTTTTTTATTTGTTTCTTTCTCTGTTCTATATACTATGTCCTTTATTGCTTCATTATTTTCAATTCCTTTAAATAATTTTAATGCTTTAGCTAAGTTTCCTATGTAGAATTTTTTAAATGTCTTATACACACCTTCAGACAAACCATAATCGAAAAATGGTATGCTTTGACCTCCATGTTGATCATTTTGATTACTTTGTATCGCAATTGCGGCTAGAGCTCCATAACTCATTATATCTTGTGGTTCTCTTAAGAAACCATGACCAGTTGAAAAACCATCCTCAAATAGTTTTTTAACATCTATCTGGCAACAAGTTAATGTCCCCATATTTAAAAAGTCCATGTCATGTATATGTATATCTCCATTATCATGTGCGAAAGAATGTTCTGGCTTTAATATATGAGTCTTGCAAAATTCTTTGGATACAGTACTTCCATATTGTAACATTGTTCCCATAGCTGTATTACCATTGATATTTGCATTTTCTCTTTTTATATCAGCATCTTCTGCATCCTCAAAGGTAATTTCTTCTATTGCCTTCATTAATCGTGTTTTTGAATTTCTTATTCTACTTCTTTCAGTTCTATATACTATGTACTCTTCACTAGTTTTTGCATGACCTGTTTCTATAAGAACCTTAACTACAGAATTTTGTATGTCTTCAACACTTGGAACTGATTCAGAATATTTATGATTTATCAACTTTATTACTTCCTGAGTTAGTTGCTCAGATAACTTATAATCAGGTACAATACCTTCTCTTTCTGCAACATTTGTTGCTGCTAAAAATATAGCCCTTGTTATTCTATCTTCATTAAATGGAATCACTCTTCCATCTCTCTTTTTTACAAACTCAACCAATTAAAAAAACCCCCTATTACTATATATTGTATTTTATTAATCTACATACCACTATATGTAGTATATTAAGTCTAAAAAAATCCCCTTCAACTAAGTTAAAGGGATTATCTTAATAATTACTATATTAAGATTACCAAATTTGTACATAATAGTCAAACTAACGCAAATCATTGCAAATACTATGTAGATATTTTGAACATCAGCGTTTGTAACAACTTTGGAAGTCAAAACTTTTTTCTCTTTTTTTTACACTAATTTTAGGCAAAAAATACTCATTTTCATATGTATTAATGTATATATCTACAAATTTCCTTATGTACATTTTTCAAATTTGTCGTATAATATAAATAATAATTTAAAAGGGGGCATTTTATGTTATCAAAAAGACTAAACTTTATAACTCCATCCTATACAATAGGTATTAGTTCAAAAGTTAAAGAAATGGAAAGTGACGGAATTAAAGTAATCAACCTTAGTATAGGAGAACCTGATTTTAATGTACCTAATGTTGCAAAATCTTACGGAATTGACTCTTTAAATAAAGATTGTACTAAATATGATTTAGTTCCTGGATTGAAAATACTTAGAGAAGAAATCTGTAAAAAACTTATTGAAGAAAATAACTGTAAATATTCAATAGATGAAATAGTTATATCAAGTGGAGCTAAAAATTCTATAACAAACACTTTACTAGCGTTAACAGATGAGGGAGATGAAGTGTTATTGCCAAAACCATATTGGGTTAGTTACCCTGAAATGGTTAAATTAGTTAATGCTGTTCCAATTTTTATTGATACCAGAAAAGAAAATGGATTCAAATTAACAAAAGAAGAACTTGAAAAATCTATAACAAGCAAAACAAAGATTCTTGTAATGAATAATCCTTCAAATCCTACTGGTAGTGTCTATACAAGAGATGAGCTAATTGAAATCGTAAAAGTGTGTATACAGAACAAAATATATATTTTGGCAGATGAAATATATGAAAAAATATGTTACACTGGAAATTTCACATCAGTTGCTTCATTAAGCGAAGAAGCAAAAGATATAACTATAACTATAAATGGTTTTTCTAAATCAGCTGCTATGACTGGATTAAGATTAGGCTATACTGCTTCTAATAAAACCATAGCTAAAGCAATGAGTTCCATACAAGGACATCTTATATCACATCCAAGCTTAACATCACAATACATAGCATATGGAGCCTTAAAAGATTGTTCAACTGATATAGATGATATGGTGGAAACATATAAATCTAGAAGAGATTTAATCACATCTAAATTAGATTCTATCGAAAATGTAGATTACGTAAATCCAGATGGTGCGTTTTATGCTTTTATAGACCTTTCTAAGATAGCTGAAAACTTTAAATATAAAGATAGTTTTTCTATAGAATTTTGTAATCAGTTTTTAGAAGAATACAATGTAGCAGTTGTTCCTGGCATAGCATTTGGTATGGATAAATATATTCGTATATCTTATGCTTGTAATGAGAATACTTTCTTGGCTGGATTAGATAAATTAAAAGAATTTGTATCTAAGATAATGGCATAATAATTTTAATCAAACAATTTTTAAATATAAGATATTAGATGATAAATTAATAGATTGTGTATCTATATAATATATTTAACATCGTAATTAAAAACTTAAATAAAATAAAAACCTATTGATTTTCATACCAATAGGTTTTTATTTTATTTGTTATATTAAGCTAGAATTTTATTTTAAATTTTAACTCAATATAACAAATAAAAAAATTACGTGGCTACGTCCTACTCTCCCAGGCAGTTTCCCACCAAGTACCATCAGCGCTAGAGAGCTTAACTTCTGTGTTCGGAATGGGAACAGGTGTATCCTCTCTGCTATTGTAACCACAT
>NZ_JACVWA010000043.1:0-183554 GCF_020658275.1 Clostridioides sp. ES-S-0190-01
TGAATTTTCTCTTTAGCAAGAGCTCTAGTTTTTGTGTAAGACTCCGAACCTTTACTATAATCATTTAACTCTATATCAGAGCTTTGATACTTATCGGAGATATTGTTTGTGTCATTATCAGCAAAAGTAATACTTGGAGTAGCAGTAAATAACATACTAAGTACCAATGTGCTAGATAATAACTTACATAATCTTTGCTTAAACATATTAAATTACCTCTTTTCCCTTTTAATAATTATAATTAGCATAACATTCTTAATTATTTTAATCAACAGATTATTGTTCAAGAAAAGTGTATTTATAATAAGTATACATTTTATATATATGAGAAAAATAAAAATACAATATTTTGTTATCTGATAAAAAATAAAGGGTATAAGTAATATATAAATAAAATGGAGGAATCTTAAATTATGTACAAAACTATAAATAAAAATCAACTTAAGGAAATGATGAAAAATGAAAAAGATGTTTTATTGTTAGATGTAAGAACTAAAGATGAATTTAATGAAAGTAAAATAGAAAATGCGATAAATATATCTTTACAAGAGTTAATTAATAATATAGATGAAATTTATGAATATAAGGATAAAAAGGTAATAGTTTATTGTAGAAGTGGTCACAGAAGTGTTACAGCATGTAATTTATTAGCCGAGGAAGGTTTTAAGCATTTGTATAACTTAAAATCTGGAATAACTGATTATATGAATTAAATACTTAGGTTATGTTAGGTGAAGTAATTTAATATTAAATTTTTATGATATGCTTTTATAAATTATAAAGGCATATTTTTATTTAAAGAAAATAAAGCTAGAATATATGTAAAAGTTATATTTATTTTTTAGACGAAGAGAATTACAAAGGATTAATGTAACTACAAGTTTATCTAAAGATATGCAGAGTGGTATAAAAAATGTCAATCTGTATATCTTTAGAATAGAAGTAAAAGATGGAATGTAATACAAAATTATATTTGTAAAATATATGTATCTCTGATTGTTGAGTAGGGATATATTTAAATATTCATAAGATGAGTTAGGAAAGAACGAATTCTTTCTATCTTTTCATCATTAGAAATGTCATTACGTAGTAATATACCTTGTTGACCGTATACACAAAAGTATGCTGTTGTATCGGAATCAGGAACATCAATTTCTCCTCGCAAATGAGCTAGTTCAATTTGTTTTTTTACAATTGGCACAAGCTTTTCACAGACTTTTAAAGATAACTGGTCATGAATTTTTTTGTTTTGTTCTCCATGACATATTTTGTAATAAAGATTATCATCAGTTTCTATATCAATAAATGTTGGTACTTCTTCAATTATTTGTTTTAATGTTTTATTTTTATCGTTTAGTATAGATAGCATTTTATCTACTAAAGTTTGTGCATACTGATCTATAGCACTATCAAATAAGATTTCTTTTGATGGAAAATAACGATAACATAAACCTTGTGCAACATTCATATATTTTGCAATATCAGTAATAGAAGTTTTTTCATATCCATTTTCATAAAATAACTTCATTGCAGTATCTAAAATTTCTTGTCTACGCTCATTAGGTTCTTTAGTAATACGTGGCATATAGCACCCTCCTTCTGATTTCAAGTACATAATAGCATATGGGATTTTGAAAGTCAATGAATGAATATCAGTCATTTATAAGTAATTGTGAGGGATAGTCTATTAACTAGAAAAAGGTAGTAACTGAGAAGCTACTACCTTTAATATAAACTTAAACTATAGATTATTTTTATAGGATTTTTAAAGATATAATCAAGTGTTTAATGTCCAGTTAAATTACTATCACCAAATTTTTTGTTAAATGGTTTTATAACTCTATTTATAGGCCCTTTTAAAAGTACATTTAAGCAGATGAACAAAATCATAAATAATAGTAATACTAATACATCCTTAATTAAATTTGGAGGATATATACCACCAACAGCCTCCCTTGTGGCACCTATTGCGTAAGTAAATGGCATTATAGGGTTTATTCTTTGGAAGAATGTAGGTGTAACTTGTATAGGGAATGTACCACCAGAAGAACCAATCTGTACAACTAGTAGTACTATTGCAATTGCCTTTCCTATATTTCCAAACACAGACACTAAAGAGTAAACTATAAAATTAAACACCATACTAGTAAACATGAGTAGAATTATTAGTAAAATTGGATGTTCTGCTGTTACTCCTAATAATAATATATCTCCAGTTCCAATTATAAATCCTTGAACGAGGGCTATACTTAAAAAAGTAAGTCCTCTTCCAAAATAAATCTCATAAGGTTTATAGTTTCCATGTACAGATGTAGATAATAATGCTGAAAGCAGTAATATACCTACCCATGTAGAAAGAACACTATAAAATGGTGTCATTGCAGAACCATAGTTGGCAATTGGATATAATTTTTCTGTCTTTACTTCAACAGGTTCCTTTAAAAAGTTTGATTTTGTCAATATATCACTTTCAAGTAAGTTAACTAATTTTTTCATATCCTCGCCATTGCTAATTTTACTTAAAGTATCAACTAAGTCATCCAACATTTCTTTTGCCAAAGGCAGTTTTTCTCTTATTAATGATATACTTTCTTGTGCATTTCCTGAAAGACTTAAAGAAGTAGTAAGAATTTCTTCAACCTTTGGAAGTTTTGCTTCTGCTTTATCTAAAACAGTAATTATATCATTTGCTACATTTATGCTTTTTTCAAATATACTGTTTATAGGTTTTGATATTTTTGAGTCAAAATTATTCAAAATATTTAAATTAATTCTTCCTATACCATTTGATAAACTTAAAACATTATTTAAGGCACTTATAGATGGCTGTTGCCCAGATATAACCTTATCTTTAATATCATTTAATGTTGATATAGAAGAATCTATTTTATTGCTGGAATCTTCAAGGCTATTTATTACATCATCCAGTCTATTGTTGGATGTAAGCTGATTCAATTTAGTTAAAAAATCTTCTAAAGTATCATTTAAAGATTGTAAGTTAGAAAGCTTTTCTGATAAATTGTCTATCAATTTTGGTACATCTTCACTTCCACTGTTTACAGCATCAATTAAATTTAATGTAAGAGAAGAAGCAGAAGATGAAAGGTCAACCATTAAATTTAAATCAGACTTTATAAGAGGAGAAAGTTCATCTACATTGTTATTTGTATCCTCTAAGAATTTTTTTACATCACTTGATAATAATTTTGTATCATTTAAAGTCTTTTTAATTGTAGGTAAATCAGCCTTAATATCTCTAACTGTACCTGATAATTTTGAAGTAGCATCAGCAGCTAAATCGACCGTTTTATTTATATGGTCAAATCTTTTTTGAAGGTCCATAAGAGAGTTTTCAACTTTTGTTAGTTTTGGAAGACCATGTTCAATTCCTGCACCAACTCCATTTGATACACCAAGAACTATTTCACTCACTGTCTTTATTATTGTTTGATTAACTTGTAACTGTATTGCAGAAGCTCCCTTGTCAGTAATCTTTGGTGCAACTGCATTTATCTTTTCATTTACTGTATAGATAAGTTCACCCTTTTTGACATCATCTGTAATTAGGGAAGTTAAATCTTTTGTGAAATTCTTTGGAATCTTAAGTGATGCATAATAAGTACCTTTTTTAACACCTTCAAGAGCCGTTTTCTCATCTACAAACTGCCAACCTAAACTTTTATTATCTTTAAGTTGTTCAATTAACTGGTCTCCGATATTAATTTTCTGTCCTGCTATCTCATTACCTTTATCTTCATTTGTTACTGCTACAAGCATATTAGCAGTACTCCCATATGGGTCCCAAGATGCTTTTATGTTAAACCAAGCATATAAAGATGGTAAAAAAGCAAGTCCTACAACTATTATAAGTACTGCATAATTTCCACGTATATCTTTTAGGTCATTTTTAAAAATTTCTAATATATTTTTTAAACCCTTTGAAGGTCTTAAATTTTTCATATTATTCCAGTTTAAAATTTCTTTTAAACCATTTGTTTTTTTCAAATCTCTCACCTCCTGAATATTTTAATAGATAAAAAAGTTAGATTTATAATCAATTTTAAATTATATTACTTTTTACACAAATAGTAAAGTTAAAGTTTTGTCTTAATTTTAATACATATATATTATATATAATAGTATGCTATAAATATATATAAATATGGGAAATAAAAACAAATAATTTATAAAATATATAGTATAAAAATTAAGAATAAATCAAATATTTATAATTGATATAATCAATTAAATTATTGATTGTGATATACTTTTAATAGTTAGAAAATGCTATGAAGGGATGGTTGAATGAGGTATTTTAAAAAATATATAAAAAAATATATAGTGTTGTTTTTAACAGCAATATTTTTCTTAACATTGGAAGCTTTTTGTGATTTGGCACAACCAACTATAATGGCTAAAATAATTGATATAGGGGTTTCAAATAAGGACTTAGATTACATATTATCAACGGGAGCATTAATGATAGGTATAACTTTTTTAGGAGCAGTATTTTCAATAATAAGAAGTATAATCTCAGCAAGAGTTTCTCAGTGTTTTTCTTATGATTTAAGACAGGATGTATTTGAAAAGATAAATACATATTCATTGAAGCAAGTAGATAAATTTGGTAGAGCCTCACTAATAACAAGAATTACTAATGATATTAATCAGATACAATTATTTGTTCATGGAATGATGAGAGTTTTTATAAAATCACCAATTATGTGTATAGGAAGTTTAATTATAGCGATAAAATTAAATTTAAAAATGTCAATAATTATTTTAATTGCAGTTTCAATTATATTTATTATAATATTGCTTAACATGAAGATTGGATATAAGTTGTTTAAAAAAGTACAAGAAAGTACAGATAAGATAAACTCAAAATTGAGACAGTTTTTAGGTGGAATAAAGGTAGTTAAATTATTCTGTAGATATGATTATGAGAATAAACGTTTTGAAGAATTAAATAATGAACTTTTTCAAAATAGTAGAAAAGCCACAACAATGATGTCATTTTTTAGACCAACAATTACAATAATTATTAACATTGCTATAATAATAATATTGCTAATTGGGAGATATTTAATTTATTCTGGAGAAATTAAAATTGGAATTATAGTTGCCTATGTAAACTACATGACTAGAATATTAACATCACTTATAATGATTTCACACGTTTTTAATGTTTTTGTGAGAGCAAAAGCTTCTTATGAAAGAATAAGTGAAGTCCTAATTGATGAGAATGAAGAAGTAATTATCAAAAATACTGATTTAGATGCTAAAGAAAGAGAGTTAGAATTTATAAATGGTGATATAATTTTTGAAAATGTAGATTTTTCGTATAATAAAAATATAGATGAGAAGATATTAAAAGACATATCTTTTAATATAAAAGAAGGGCAAAATATTGGCGTGATTGGTCAAACTGGTTCAGGAAAGACTTCTTTAGTCAATTTAATCCAAAAACTATATATAGTTGATAAAGGAGATATTAAGATTGGAGAGCATAGCATATACAGTATATCTAAAGATAGTTTAAGAGAAAAAATAGGTGTAGTCTTTCAAAATAGCAGTGTGTTTGGAAAGAGTATATCAGAAAATATAATTATGGGAAGTAAAGATATAAGTAAAGAAGATGTTGTAAAAGCATGCGAAATAGCAAATGCAAATCAATTTATAACAAAACTTGAAAATTCTTATGATGAAGTTTTGTTTCAAAGGGGTAAAAACCTATCAGGAGGACAAAGACAAAGAGTTACAATAGCTAGAGCTATAGCAAAAAAACCACAAATATTAATTCTTGACGATTGTTTTAGTGCGATGGACATCAATACAGAAACAGTTATAAGGAAAAATATAAAAGATTATATAAATAATTTAAGAGAAAATGAAAACAAGAAATGTACTATTATAACTATTTCACAAAAAATTAGTTCTATAATTGACTGTGATAAGATTTTAGTCTTAGATGAGGGAGAGGTGGTTGGATTTGCTGCACATGAAGATTTACTGGTTAGTTCTCCAACTTATAAAAAGATTTTTGAGTTGCAAAATCTAGTAAATGAAGATGTAAATTAAGGAGGAAGTGTATTGAATTTGAGTACTGGAAATCAAAAGGTGAGTAGATTAAAGAAAAAAGCAAAGCCTAAAGATTTTAAAAAAACATTTAAAAGAGTTTTTATGTACTTTAAAAAAGATAAAAAAATTACTAGATTAATTTTTTTACTAGTAATAATTGATTCAATTATATCAACTATAATACCATATACTCTTGGAAAAGTAGTTGACATAATAAATATTGATATATATTCAAAGTCTATTTTCTTAAAAGGAATACTTATTTTACTTTTATTTTATATAATTGAATTTTTAGTTAAGTTGTTCAAGGGGATATTTACAGCTAGATTATCTCAAAGCATAGTTAGAGATATGAGAAGTAATTTATTTCTAAAATTCAGGAATTTACCAATAACTTTCTTTGATAAGAGTGCTACTGGAGATATTATGAGTAGAGTAACAAATGATGTTGATAATATTAGTACAGGTATTTCAACTTCATTAGTACAATTAATTACAGGAATTTTGAACATATTGCTAACTTTCATTATGATGTTTATATTAAGCCCTATTTTAACTTTTTGCAGTATCGTATTAATACCAATAGTAATGTTTCTAAGCAATTTCATTGCAAAGAGGACTAGAGTTTTTTTTAAGCAACAACAAGTAGAATTAGGAAAACTAAATTCTCATATTGAAGAAATGATATCAAATATAAATGTAGTAAAAGCTTTTAATTATGAAAAAAAATCTGTAGGTGATTTCAAAGTAATCAATGATAGGCTTTTGAGTATTTCACTTAAATCACAGATTTATACATCTCTTTTAATGCCTATTATGAACGTAATTAGTAATATAGGATTTGCAATTATATGTATTATAGGTGGAGTACTTGCGTCTAAAGACGTTATAACTATAGGCGTTATAGCAAGTTTTTTAAGTTATGTAAGACAATTTACAAGACCTTTAAATGAATTAGCTAATTTATTCAATACATTGCTTTCAGCTGTAGCAGGATGTGAAAGAATCTTTGAAGTTATGGATGAGCAAGAAGAAGAACAAATAAATAGTAACACTAAAAGTGACATTTACAACAATAAAAATAATAATTTAAAAAAATCTTTTATAAATGGAGATATTGAATTTAAAGATGTAAGTTTTTCATATGACTCAAAAAAGAATATTCTAAGTGATATAAACTTAAAAATCAAGGCTGGAACATCAAATGCCATAATAGGAGAAACTGGCAGTGGAAAAACGACAATTATAAATCTGATTACAAATTTCTATCAAGTAGAAAAAGGGAAGATATTTTTAGATGGGAATGATATATATTCAGTTGATAGGAATTGTTTAAGAAATTATTTTGGAGTAGTTCCACAAGAAAGTTATATATTTAATGACACTGTTATGGAAAATATAAGGTATGGAAACCTAACAGCAACTGATGAACAGGTTATATCTGCTAGTAAAATAGCAAATTTACACAAGTTTATAATTAAAATGCATGGAGGATATGAGACTGTTTTATCAGATAGGGGTGAGGATTTAAGTGAGGGGCAAAAACAATTAATTAGTATTGCTAGGGCGGTATTAAAAAATGCACCAATACTTATTTTGGATGAAGCTACGAGTAATATAGATATAGCAACTGAAGCTAAGATTCAAGATGCAATAAATAATGTGACTTATGGAAAGACTAGTATAATTATAGCTCATAGACTAAGTACTATATCAAATTGTAACAATATAATAGTTTTAGAAAATGGACGAATTGTAGAATCTGGAAATCATAAAGAACTAATGAAACTCAAAGGTCATTACTACAGAAATATACTGCTGACAAATCGAAATTAAAAATTAATAAAAAATTTTAAAAAAAATTGTTTGAAGGTATATGACACGGGTATATATAGACTAACTTAGAAAATAAAAAATTAAATTTGATATATAAAATATTAGGAGGAAATTAATTATGAAAAAATTTGTTTGTACAGTATGTGGATATATACATGAAGGGGATGCTGCACCAGCACAATGTCCAGTATGTAAAGTTGGAGCTGATAAGTTTGAAGAAATGAAAGGCGAAAAGAATTGGGCTGATGAGCACAGAATAGGAGTAGCTCAAGGTGTAGATGAGGAAGTAATCGAAGGATTAAGAGCTAACTTTGTTGGTGAGTGTACAGAAGTAGGAATGTATTTAGCAATGAGTAGACAAGCTGATAGAGAAGGATATCCAGAAGTAGGAGAAGCTTATAAGAGAATAGCTTTTGAAGAAGCAGAACATGCTGCTAAATTTGCAGAACTTCTTGGAGAAGTTGTAGTTGCAGATACAAAAGAAAACTTAAGAGTTAGAGTTGACGCTGAATATGGTGCAACTGATGGAAAATTAAAATTAGCTAAAAAAGCTAAAGAATTAGGATTAGATGCTATACATGATACAGTACATGAAATGTGTAAAGATGAAGCTAGACATGGTAAAGCATTCTTAGGATTATTAAATAGATATTTTGGAAAATAAATTTAATATAAATTAAGTAAACTTTTAGGAGTATTTCATTCATGGTTTTTAAAGATTATGAGTGAAATACTCCTTTTTGAGTAAATTAGATTCTAAAACAGTAAATTGACATACATATAGGAATACATTAAACTAAGTATAAAAATATTGACTATTTAATAAAGGTGGTGGATAAACTGATTAAGTATACACATAAAAGTAATATAGCTATTGTAGTGCTACATGAAATTTATGGAGTTAACAATTTTATAAAGGATATTTGTGAAAAATACTATCAAGATGGATATGATGTATTTTGCCCTGAACTTTTGGGTAGCGGGAAAGTTTTTTCTTATTTAAAAGCTCAAGATGCATATAATTTTTTTATAAGTAATATAGGATTTAATGTCTATGAAAAAGTAGAAAAACTTATAAATGATTTAAAATTAAAATATAAGCATGTATTCGTTATTGGATATAGTGTAGGTGCAACAATTGCATGGAGATGCAGTGAAAATTCCTTATGTGATGGAATAATTTGCTGTTATGGTTCTCGAATTAGAGATTATATGGATGTAATTCCAAAATGTCCTGTTTTATTAGTATTTGCAAAATACGATTCATTTGATGTTGAGTTTGTTGCCTCTCAACTTGCCAAAAAACAAAATATTCAAATTGAAATCGCAGATGCAAATCATGGTTTTGTTGATACATACTCAAAAAATTATTCCAATATTCATACACAAACATTTAATCTTCAACAAATAGAATTTCTATCTAAATATTCAAGTTAATAGAGAATATAATTATTTATAATAGAATTTAAACTTTGTTTGTCACACTCTCATACATAGAAGAAGAGAGTATGTCAAAATACATTTGTTTGTTGATATTTTAAAATTAGGTAAAGACATTTTTACAGAAAAAGATGAAAGTAATAATAAAAATATTTCCAAGTAAGAATTAAGTATATAAATAAATATAAAATAGATGAAAAATAAAGATGCTTTTAGATAGTCAAAGATACTATCTAAAAGCATCTTTATTTTATAAAAATTATGTTAAGATAAATAAGATTTGTATGAGGAATAAAATTAATTGAGAGAAAAAATCAAAAGAATACAATAATCACTTGCAAAAACTATACTATTATGATAGACTTAAATCAAAATTAAGAATTGTAAAAAGAAGGAAAAAAATAGGTAATCATTTTAATGAACCACAATTTAAAAATAAGATACTAGAATTTAAATAGAAGGAAAAGTCTACATATAAATTTAAATTAGTATAAGGAGGAATATCGTATGCCATTAGTATTATCAAATATAGGAGAAGAAGTAGTTATAAAGAAGATTTCAGGAAGTGATAAGACAAGAACATTTTTAAATAGCATAGGATTTGTAATAGGAACAAATGTTAAAATAATTTCTAAGATAGATGGTAATTTAATAATAGATGTAAAGGATACTAGAATTGCATTAGATAAAAAAATGGCAAGTAGAATAATAATATAGGGAGGTAGTAATATGAACAAGCTAAAGGATATTAAGTGTGGGGAAACTGTAAAAGTTAAAAAATTAGAAGGAGAAGGAGCTACACGAAGACGTATAATGGACATGGGAATTACAAGAGGTGTTGATGTATTTGTGAGAAAAGTAGCTCCTCTTGGAGACCCAATTGAAATAACAGTTAGAGATTATGAACTATCAATTCGTAAATCAGATGCAGAAAAAATTATTGTGGAATAATAAAGTTAATTATAGTAGAGTTAATGCAATTATATAGTGAGAATGATTTTCTGTATCAAAAATAATTTATATATCTAAATATTAATGGAGGGAATGGAAATGTCAATAAAAATAGGTCTCATAGGAAATCCTAATTGTGGCAAGACAACAATGTTTAATGGACTTACAGGTTCATCACAATATGTTGGTAACTGGCCAGGAGTAACAGTTGAAAAAAAAGGTGGAAAATTAAAAGGAAATAAAGATGTAGAAATAGTAGATTTACCAGGTATTTATTCTCTATCACCATATACATTAGAGGAAGTTGTTACACGTAATTTTATGCTTGATGATAAACCAGATGCAGTAATAAACATTGTAGATGCATCAAATATAGAGAGAAATTTATATTTAACAACTCAGGTTTTGGAATTAGGTATACCTACTGTTATAGCTCTTAACATGATGGACGTTGTTAAGAAAAATGGAGATAAGATAAATATTAAAAAATTATCAGAGGTTATAGGTTGCCCTGTAGTAGAAGTAACAGCTGTTAAAGGGCAAGGAATTATGGAAGCTGCTCAAAAAGCAATTGAAATTGCAAGTGGTAACAATAAATTAGATTTTAAGTTACCTTTTGTTGATGAAAGCAAAGGAGCAATAGAAAAAATCGAAAAGATAATAGAGGAAAAAACTCCATATATAGATATGGAAACACGTTGGTTAGCTATAAAGTTATTTGAAAGAGATGAAAATGTTATACAAAAGCTTGATATTTCTAAAGTAATATTAAATGACATAGAAGAGATAACTAGAAATTGTGAAGATGAATTGGATGATGATAGTGAAAGTATAATCACAGCAAATCGTTATGAATTTATTAGTTCAATAATTTCAAGCATAATAAAGAAAAATAGAAATGGTAAAGAAACTGTTTCAGATAAAATAGATAAGTTTGTAACAAACCGTATATTAGCACTACCTATTTTTGCACTTATAATGTGGGGAGTTTACTACATAGCAGTAAGTTCATTGGGTGCTATAGCAACTGATTGGACAAATGATGTATTGTTTGGAGAAATTATTCAAGGTAATGTAAGTAATTTCCTAGCTTCCGTAAATGTAGCTGATTGGTTACAAGGTCTTGTAGTTGATGGCTTAATTGGTGGAGTTGGAGCTGTATTAGGATTTGTACCACAAATCATGCTTTTATTTTTGCTATTATCAATACTTGAAGATTGTGGATACATGTCACGTGTGGCTTTTATAATGGATAGAATATTCCGTAAGTTTGGTCTTTCAGGAAAGTCATTTATACCGATGCTTATAAGTTCAGGTTGTGGAGTTCCTGGTGTTATGTCAACTCGTACTATAGAAAATGATAGAGATAGAAAAATGACTATCATGTTAACTACATTTATTCCATGTGGAGCTAAGATTCCAATAATAGCTTTATTTGCAGGAGCACTGTTTGGAGGGGCTTCATGGGTAGCACCATCAATGTATTTCTTAGGAATTGTAATGATAATTGTTTGTGGAATTATATTAAAAAGAACTTCTTTATTTGTTGGAGAACCATCTCCATTTGTTATGGAACTACCTCAATATCATGTTCCTAGTGCAAAAGGAGTTTTAATTCATATGTGGGATAGAGGAAAAGCATTTATAATCAAAGCAGGTACAATTATATTTGTTGCTTGTGGAGTAATATGGTTCTTACAATCATTTAACTGGTCACTACAAATGGTAGATGCAGGAGATAGTATATTGGCTAGTCTAGGAAATATAGTTGCACCAATATTTGCACCTCTTGGCTTTGGAAACTGGCAATCATCAGTAGCAACAGTTACAGGTCTAGTAGCAAAAGAGAATGTAGTTGGAACATTTGGCGTTTTATTTGGTATATCAGATGCAACAGAACAAGACCCAACACTTCTTGGTTCAGTTGCAAGTATGTTTACAGTAGTCAGTGCATTTTCATTTATGGCATTTAACATGCTTTGTGCACCTTGTTTTGCAGCTATTGGTGCTATAAAAAGAGAAATGGGTTCATGGAAATGGACATGGATTACATTAGGGTTCCAAACTTTAACAGCTTATATAGTTGCTCTTCTTATCAATCAAGTTGGAAGTGTACTTTTAGGAACTGGTGGAAGTATTGCTGGGGCAATAATATCTATAGTTATAGCAATAGCTGTAGTATTTGGGGTTTTAACTTATTCAAATCGAACAATAAAAAAAGATAAAATTGGTAATTTGAGCTATATGAAAAATTAGTTCATATAAATAAGGAGTGATGATTATGGCTACATTTATTATAGCAGCTATTGTGGTAGTATTAATGGCATTGGCTGTGATGCATATGGTTAATAACAAGAAAAAGAATGGCAGTAGTTGTGGATGTGGTTGTTCTGGATGCTCAAGTAGTAAGAGTTGCCATGATACTAAAAGATAGATAAAATAAGAGTCTGATAATAAAGTAAGTTAAACTTTTTATCAGGCTCTTATTTTATATATAAATAATAAATTTCATATTTGAAGTCAATTAGACTATATTATATTTTTACTGTATAATTATAGACAAATATATGATTAGGAGGGATTATTGCTAAATACAGCAATATAAATGTTTATTATGTTTAAATTTGATGTAACAAATGAACTTATGTGTATAGCAAGAGGAAGTGGTAAATTTTTTGCTAAAAAAGGTGCTATGGTAGCATTTAAAGGAAATTTTAACTTTGAAAAATTAATATTAGGCCCAAATAATGGTGGTGGTTTAGGTAGAGCATTGCTAGGACATGTTCAAAGGTCATTGACAGGAGAACAAATGCCAATAATGGTTGTTGAAGGTGAAGGTGAAATTTACCTAGCGCAAAATGCTTATCATGTAGATGTAATATCAATTGACCCAGGTGACTCGATTTGTGTTGAGAGTGAAAACTTATTAGCATTTTCAGAACAACTAGATTATAGTGTAAAATTAATTGGTTCAGGAGTAATATCTCAAAAAGGACTTTTTACTACACATTTAATAAATAAAACAAGTCAAAATCAAGATATTGCCATAATAACAGATGGGAACCCTCTAATACTTGAAGGGCCTTGTTGTGTCGACCCAGATGCGTTAGTAGCATGGACTGGAAGGGAACCATATCCTAAAGTAGCAAAACTATCATGGAAAACTTTTGTTGGTCAGACTTCAGGGGAATCTTATCATATGGAGTTTGTTGAGCATGGTCAAATTGTTATTATACAACCATCTGAAAGATTGTCTAGCTTGAATACAGATGCAACACCTTCTGACAGAATGAGATCAGGTGGAGTAAGAATTGGCATAGATTAATTTTTATAGTGAATTTTAATTGTAGCTTAAAATATATTTAAAGAATAAAAAGGGTAGCAGGGGTAGGTATATTAAAAAGGAGTATTAGATGCTGGAGAGAATTCATAGAAAGTTTAAAGGATATTACATTTTCTTACTAATCTTAATTTTATGGAAAATTGTATGTGTTTTAGGTATATGGAGTAGCTATATTTTGCCTCCGCCTGAAAGAGTTTTGGAAACTTTTATAAAAATGATAAATGATGGTTCTATTTTTTTAAATGTTTATGCTAGTGTGAAGAGGATATTTATAGGTTTTTTAATAAGTTCATTGATAGCAATACCACTTGGAATCGTGTTTGGTGTAAATAAAAAAATGTATGAATATTTCAAGCCACTATTTGAATTTATGAGAAGTACACCTCCACTAGCCTTAATACCTATGCTGATTTTATGGTTTGGTATAGGTGAAGAGTCTAAAATTATAATTATAGTTTTAGCATCGTTTTTTCCAATATTTTTAAATACACTAAAAGGGATAAAAAATTGTGACAGTAAATTAATTGAAGTAGGCAAGTCTTTTAATTTATCTAAGAAAAGAATTTTTTGCAAAATAATAATTCCTAATTCTATGTTAGATATTGTTGTTGGACTTAGTTTAGGTCTTGGGTATAGCTTTAGAGCTATAATTGGTGCAGAACTTATTGCGGCTTCTTCAGGTTTAGGATACTTGATTTCTGACGGTAAGGATATGTCAAGAACTGATATTGTACTGGTTGGAATTTTTGTTATTGGTTTTTTAGGTATACTTTCAGATTATCTATTTTCAATGGCAATAGCAAAATTTAGTAAAGGGAAGCAGGTTGATTTAAATGGTTAGAAATGGATTTTTATTAGAGAATATACATAAAAAGTATTTAGTTGATAATAAAGAACATTTAGTGCTTGATGATATATCATTAAGTATATCTAGCGAAGAAATAACGGTTATACTAGGGGAAAGTGGCTGTGGGAAGACAACCTTGCTTAGAATTTTAGCAGGTCTTGAAAGTACTACTAGTGGAAATGTATATTTTTTTAATAATGATAAAAAGTGTATCCCAAAAGTAGGAGTTGTTTTTCAAGAAAGTAGACTAATGCCATGGCTAAATGTAAGTGAAAATATACTTTTACATACTGAAAAAAATAATAGAAATAAAGTTGATTTAGATAGATATTTAAAGATGATGAAACTTGAAAAGTTTAAGAACTCATATCCAAATGAGTTATCAGGAGGAATGGCTCACAGGGTAAGTATTGCAAGAGCTCTTTCTTTTAACCCAGATATTCTATTGATGGATGAGCCATTTGCAGCATTAGATTATTTTACAAGAAGAAAAATGCAAAAAGAAGTAGTAAATATCCATAAAAATACTAAAAAAGGGGTAGTATTTGTAACTCATAATATAGAAGAAGCTATGGAAATAGCAAAGAAAATAATTGTTTTTAGTAAAAATAAAGGGATTAAACAATTTAGTGTCGAAGATGAAAGTGTCGAAGATGAATATAATAGAGATTTAACTAAAAGCTATTATATAAGCTTAAAAAAAGAAATATTAAGGGAATTGGGGGAGTTTTAAGTGATTAAGAGAAACAAAAAAATTTTAGCAGTAATGACATCTTTAGTAATGGTATTGGTTGGGACTGTGGGATGTTCAACCAAAGAAGAGGGTAATAAAGATGTTCCTACAAAAAAAGAGACTAGTTTACCTAAGGAAATAAATTTAACCTATGTGAAGTCTCCACTTAACGTTCCAAGTATACTGGAAAAGAAAGATGATTCATTTGGTAAGGAATTTAAAAAGGATAATATAAAAGTTAATTTTCATGAACTAACAACAGGCCCAGAACAAACTCAGGCACTAGCTGCTGGAGAATTAGACTTTTTACATGCATTAGGTGGAACATCTGCTATAATAGCAGCATCTAATGGAGTTGGACTTAAAGTTACAAATATCTATAGTAGATCACCAAAAGGATATATGCTTATAACTAACAATGAAAATATCAAATCTATAAAAGATTTAAAAGGTAAGAAAATTGTAGGTCCAAAAGGGACTATACTTCATCAATTATTGATTGCTGCACTTGCTAAGGAAGGTTATACGATAGATGATGTTGAATATGTAAACATGGATATTCCTAGTGCTGCCTCTGCATTAGAAAGTAAAAGTGCAGATGTTGCAATGCTTGCAGGGCCAGTGGCTTTAAAAACAATAAATGCAGGTAGCAAAATGATAGTAAATGGAGAAGGTTTAGTTAGTGGAATAATAGTTACTGCAGTAAGTGATGATTTTGCTCAAAAATATCCTGAATTAGTAAAAAGATTTATGAAAGTTCATGAAGATACTTTAAAATATATGGATGAGAATAAAGATAAGGTAATGGAAGAGGTATCAAAAGAAGTTGGTTTAACTTTAGATGAAACAAAGGAAATGTATTCTTGGTATGATTTTAGTTCTAAGATAACAGATAAGGACATAAAAGAGTTAGAGGATACACAAGAATTCTTGATGTCTAATGGAATGCAAGAAAAGAAAATAAATATTAAAGATATGTTATATAACCAAAATTAGTATATTAAGAAATTAGCATATTAAAATAGAAAATACATCCTTAAGTTATTGTGATAATAACATGATAAAAAAGGATGTATTTTTATTTTTAATTATTTTATAGAATAAAATCTAATTAGAAACAGCTTACTATTTTATCTACACTTATGTAGTCAAGTAATTTTCTCATTTTTTTACGATGAAGCAAGAACTTAGAATATGTGTCTTCTGATTGTTTTGGATCACCATAAACTTTCCAATACCTAATCATAGAAACTTCATAGTTACTATATCCCATAAATCCAATTACATCTTTAAGGGGATATCCTAAAAAAATACCTATTTCATCAGGAAAAGTATCAGTTTTAAGCTTTTCAACTAGATGCTCTAAATAAGCATTTACATTAGTATTTTGTTTGTATCCTAAAAACTTCAAGAAATTTACTGTTTTTTTACATTTTAATCTTTCTGACAATGCTGTTTTATTTACAAATAAAATTTTTAATCCTTTTTTTTCTTTATCAATAACTATAAAATCTATTCTTTTACAATTATATAGATATTTGTAAATATCATTAATTTTTTCCTCTCTATTTACATCAGTAAATGAAATATTTATTATTTCAGCAGGTTTAGAGCCTAAAAAAACTGGACCTAAAACTTCTAAAAGCCATTTTATATATGATGATTCAATTTTATTCTTACAACAAAATTGTGAATTGCAACAATGCATAAAAGATAACCTCCTTCAAATGAAAATTAATATCAATTAATTAAATTATACTATGAATGATAATCAATATCAATAATAAAATTATATTTTTTTTATTAATTACTTATCTATTATAATTTCCCAAAAAATAAATTATAAATTGTTTAATTTTAGTAAATAAAAAATAAAAATATAGAAATACTAAATTGAGAAAGAACTTTATTAAAACTTTTTGTAATATAAAACATCTAGGAGGATAATAAAAATGAAATTAAAAAGAACTTTATTTGTAGGACTAGCGTTAGTATTAGCTATAGGTATGACTGCTTGTACTAAAAAAACTGAAAAACCAAATGAAAATGCAGGAAAAAATCCAAATGAATCAGTAAACAACAATGAAGGTTATATGAATTATTATTCAACAAGCTATAATGATTATATAGCAGGTTTAAATAGATATTCTATTTATGATACTCCAGAAAGTATAAATAATCAATTTAAAGATAAAGAATATCCAGGAAATGAAAAATATTTAAGTGATGTAAAGGCTGCATACAAAGACAGTAGAGACAAAATACAATCATTTGTAACATCTCTTAAAAAAGATGGTAAAACAGAAGATGCTGAATTAAAGAAAATGAATGATGAATTAATAACTGAAGGTGAAAGATTAGTAAAAGATATAGATGCTAGATTAGAGAAATTAGATAAAGTATCTGATGAAGATATGAAAAAAGGTCAAAATGACTTTATGAAACTAGTTCATGGAACAGAAGATGTTGGAAATGATATAGGTAGTGGTTTTAGAAAAATGATAAAAGACATGAATGATAGATTAGGAATAACAGGAAATAATAAAAAATAGTAGAATAACCTGCCAATATCAACAATAAAAATTATTTTATAAAGCGCTGTAAAGCCACACGAACACTATGTTTGTGTGGCTTTATGTGTTTCTGTTTTAGTTGCTTAAAAATTCCGTTTTACGCCTATTTGATTTCAATATTTAATGATGGCTTATAAAAACAGTAAAAAAATATAAAACGAGAAATTTTCAGGTATAGTATCTAATCGAATTTTTAGCCTTGTTTTGTTGCCACATACAGGATAGCGTATCTACTCTATTTTTATAATGCTTTACTTTATTTCGATAAATAATTTAGAACACGATTATTAAAATCTTTTGCTTCCTCATACGCAGCATGTCCAAGACCTTTATATATAAATAATTCGCTGTCCTTAATTTTATCAGTTAATTCAACAGAAGAAGTTACACCAACTATCTTATCGTTATCGCCCCCAATTATCAAAGTGGGACATATAATATTATTCAACTCCATATATGCATCATGCTGAATACAAGAGGATGCTTGTATGAGAAACCGTCTAAAATCTTTAGGTTTACCGATTTTCCCAAGCAAGGGGTAAAGAAAACGATATTTTTTTAGATAATTCTCTGAATAAGAATTTTCTGATATGTCAATCATTAGATACTTATATTTTTCTTGCTCTGCCAATGTAATCCAATTCCCAACAACTTCTTGTATGTTTTTATTCTGCTTTGATAGCGTAACTGCCAGTACGAGTTTCTCAATTAAATCGGGATAATCAATAGCAAGGTATTGTGCTATCATTCCACCTTGAGAAATACCTAAAACTTTAGCTTTAGTGATACCAAGTATTTTCATGGCTTTCGCTTGGTCTTTAGCCATATCTCGTGTAGAATAACCTTCTTTTAAATGGTTTTTTCTGCTAAAAACATATACTTTATAGTCTTTGGCGTACATGCGATATGCGATAGCCATTGTAATAGCCATTCTTTTGACTGTGGTTAATCCATCGCCTAGTCCAGGAAGCATGATTAAAATATCACTACCATTTCCAAAAGAGATATAGTCCATATCTGTATCGTCAATGCTGACGCATCCACCTTTTGCCTTCCAAAACATAACTGTATCCTCCTTTTATTTTAAAAGCCCCATTTTTAATATTTCCAGATATTCTGTTAGACTTTTTACATATTCATTTTGTATGTGTTCGAATGAATAGTTATCTATTTGAGTACTTACTAAAAAAGAATCGTTAAAACCTTTTAGAAACCACTTCAAAATGTCGATAGTTTTCTGCTTATGCCAACGAAAATTACTCAAATCAATATCTTTAACTAGATTGTCATATACATCAAATTCCTTAATACTATATCGTTCTATGGTCTTTTGGTAAATCTCAGTATCACTTCTTGTAAATGCACCTATTAACAATTTTGCTTTTTCAGGATTTTGAATATACCAAGAAAATTCTAAAGCAGAATATTCAATTATTCGTTGGAATAACTCTGGTGAAATGGCGATTGTCTTTTTTTCTAAACTTTCAATAAAGTCTGCTGTGACGGTATCAAGTATGAAAAAATACAATTCTTCTTTAGTAGAAAAATATTTAAACAAGCTACCTTTACTAATACCAGAGCTTTTAACTATTCTATTGGTGGAACTATTTGTATAACCATATGTTGCAAATTCAGATATTCCCACACTAATAATATTCCTTTGTTTGTCTTCATTAAGCTCAAAAAATAATTTTGTAGGCATGATATCTCCTTATGTAATGACCGACTGGTCATTTCCGTTGTACAATATTAGTGACCATGTGGTCACTGATATTTAGTATACTTATTAGTCACTTACTTGTCAATGAGTTTTTCAAAAAAATGTTACAAGTGGAGATATTATAATGCTTTATTACAATCTTTTCTTACATAGTGACGTATTTGGTTTTTGCCTGCCAACGAGACTGTATTTAAAGTTCCAATAACTCCAGTTCAGATGATTAATATTTTCACAAATATTTACTTCGCATTTTAAAATAGTTCGTTTTTATTTTTTACTCCAAGTTCTTTGCAAATAAGTTCTTTATATGCTTCTACTTTTGCTGGAAAATCACTAACATTCTACTCGAAGAAATCCACATCCAAATAGAAATTAGATAGAACAAGTATCAGTTTTGTCAAAATAATTGAAAGAGTAGTATCTTGATATCCATTTTCTAAACTGATATGAGGTTTTATGAACTTTGTTTTCAATTCAGAATAATAAAAAATAAAAATTTCAAATAAATTTATTGACAAATATTATTAATAAATATATTATATATAACATAGCAAGAAATGATAATCGAATTAAATAACGTCTTATCAAGAGTGGTGGAGGGACTGGCCCTTTGAAACCCGGCAACCAGTATATTTTATATACATTGGTGCTAAATCCTGCAACTAATATAGTTGATAGATGAGTATAAATAGCTTTCTAAGCCTGAGTTTATACTCAGGCTTTTATTTTGTTAGATACAAAATTAAAATACATAAATAAAAATAAACATACAAATTGAGCAGAATATGTGGGGAGGAAATTTTATGATTAGCATAAAAAATGTTAATAAGTATTATGGAAAGACTCAAGTACTTAAAGATGTAAGTATTGAGATAGAATCTGGAGAAATTTTTGGAATAATAGGTCATAGTGGTGCTGGAAAATCAACACTACTTAGATGTATAAATGGGCTAGAAGAATATCAAGAAGGTAGTGTGCTTGTATCTAATAAGGAAGTAAAGTCATTAAATGAAAAGCAAATGAGGGATTTAAGAAAAGAGTTAGGTATGATTTTTCAACACTTTTCATTACTTGAAAGAAAAACAGTGTTTGATAATGTAGCATTACCTTTAGAGTGCTTTGGATATACAAAGGCAGAAATAAAAAAAAGAGTTTTAGAGTTACTAGAAGTGGTTGGTATATCTGAAAAGAAAAATGATAAACCAAGAAACTTAAGTGGTGGTCAAAAACAGAGAGTTGCAATTGCTAGGGCTTTAGCACTAAACCCACAAGTACTTCTTTGTGATGAAGCAACTTCAGCACTAGACCCAAATACTACAAAATCAATTCTTTCATTACTTGAAGATATAAACAAAAACCTAGGAATAACAATAATAGTTGTAACTCACCAAATGGAAGTTATAAAACAAATTTGTGGAAGAGTGGCAATAATGGAAAATGGAGAGGTATTAGAAATAGGAGATACAGAAGAAATTTTCTTGAGAAATACTAAAGGACTTAGAAAATTAATAGGTGAAGAAAGTATAATTTTACCAAAAGGAACAAATATAAAAATACTATTCCCTAAAGACATTTCTAATGAAGCTATTATTACAACAATGGCAAGAGAGTTAAACATAGATGTATCTATAATATTTGGGAAATTAGAACAATTTAAAGAAGATATTTTAGGTTCACTTATTATAAATGTTTCAGATAAAAGTGGAGATAAAGTAAAACAGTATCTTACAGATAAGGACATAAGATGGGAGGAAATGATAAATGAATAGTCTAATTGATTTTTTAACAACACTATTTCCAAATGCATTACTACAAACTTTATATATGGTCATAGTACCAACTGTAGTGGCAACAATATTAGGATTTATACTAGCAATTATATTAGTAGTGACAAAACCAGATGGATTAAAACCAAATAGTACGATTAATAGTGCACTAGGATTTATAGTAAACATATTTAGAAGTTTCCCATTTATGATACTTATAGTTGCAATGATTCCAATAACAAGATTAATTGTTGGAACAAGTATAGGAGAAACTGCTGCAATAGTACCAATAACTATTGGTGCAGCACCATTTATCGCTAGGATTATAGAAAGTTCATTAAACGAAGTTGATAAGGGACTAATAGAGGCTGCCAAATCTTTTGGAGCTACAAAAAAACAAATAGTATTTAAAGTTATGATAAAAGAAGCAATGCCTTCAATAGTATCTGGAATTACATTATCAGTAATTTCTATACTTGGTTATACAGCTATGGCAGGTGCAGTAGGAGCTGGTGGACTAGGTAATATAGCTCTTATTTACGGATACCAAAGATTTGACACAGCAGTAATGGTTTATACAGTAATAGCACTTGTAATACTAGTTCAAATAATACAAGGTTTAGGAAATCTAGCTTATAAGAAACTAAAATAATTTAATCAATAAAACATTTTTAAAGGGGGAGTAAAAAATGAAATTAAAAAAATTATTATCAGTAGCATTAGTGTCAGCAATAGCAATATCAGCAGTAGGATGTTCAAACAAAGAGGATAAAAAAATATTAGTAGGGGCATCATCAAATCCACATGCAAAAATATTGGAAGTTGCAAAACCTTTATTAAAAGAAAAAGGATATGATTTAGAAGTAAAGATATTTGATGATTATGTGCTTCCAAATACAGCTTTAGATGAGGGTTCTTTGGATGCTAACTTCTTTCAACATATTCCATTTTTAGAGGAGACTGTGAAGGAAAAGGAATATAAACTTACTTATACATCTAAAGTTCATATAGAGCCAATGGGATTCTATTCAGAAAAAGTTAAATCATTAGATGAAGTAAAAGATGGAGCAGTTATAGCTGTACCAAATGATGCGACTAATGGAGCTAGAGCACTTAAATTATTAGCAAAGCATAAATTAATAGAAGTAAAGGATGGCGAACTTATAACTAAAAAAGATATAACTAAAAATCCTAAAAATATACAAATAAAAGAAATGAATGCAGAACAATTACCAACAGTATTAAAAGATGTTGATGGAGCAGTAATAAATTCTAACTATGCTTTAACAGCGAATTTAAATCCTACTAAAGATGCAATAGTAATAGAATCAAGCGATTCTCCATATGTAAATATAATTGCTTGTAGAGAAGATAATAAAGATAGCGATAAGATTAAAGCTTTATCAGAGGCTATGAATAGTAAAGAAGTTAAAAAGTTTATACAAGATGAATATAAAGGAAGTATAGTTCCAGCTTTTTAAATTAAATATACAAAATCTATAAAATGAGTAAAATTTTAAAAACTTTACTCATTTTTTTTTATAACTAGAAAGTGACAAATTTTTTGGGAGAATTGTGGTAACATATTTATAGATAAAACTATATAAAAATGAAGAAGTGGTGGAGAATATGGAATCTAAAGGAACTTTAAGGAAGAATAAGGGCTATATATTGGCTAATGGGTTATTTTTAATTATTGCACTTTTGAATATAAATTTGTATACAGTTTCCATAAATATGTATAGAATAATTTTACTTTGGATATTTGGATATTCTATAGTTTATATAACTAGTTTTGAAAAAGATGAATTTATAAACATACTAAAATTAGGATGCCTTGTATTAGTTTTTGTGGGGATTTTAGGCATAGCAGAATTAGAGATTCAAAAATTCCAAGTTATGATACTCAATTTAAGTATAATTAATATATCTACATTTATATACTTAACAATTTCTAAAATAAAAAAGCTGAGAATAAGTCATTTGTTGATTTTCAACAGTACTTTTGTAATAGTAGATTATCTTCTAAGAAGTATTTTTAATAACTTTTATTTGAATATGATTATTATGGCAATTAATGTTGTCATGTCTTTGTTCAATTTATTGTTTGTATTAAACAAAACTAATAGTGAAACTGAACATTATAGCTTAATAAAAAATTTATCATACTTTGCTTTATTTGCAACTATTATAGGTTTTATAACAACTTGTCAAATTAGTATAGTAGATACAGATAGATTAATAGGAGTAGTGTATTTATTGTTATGTAATTATACTTACTATGTGTATGTATACAGTCTAATTAATAGAGTGGTATATCCATATTATGAATTAAATTCAATAAATAAGAAATTAAGTAAAAAGTCAGAACAATTAAGTAAGATAAATCTAGCAATAGAAAAGGACATGACTATACAGAAAACATTAAAAAATTACATAGATGAAAGAAAAGAGTTATTAAGACAAGCACTTGATACTATACCAAATGTATGGATAATAACAGATTATGATTTTAATATAAGTTATACAAATAATGCATTTAAAGATGAATTTTCAAAGGATATGAAAAACTTTTATCACATATTAAATTTTATAAAGGAAGATGAGCATGTAGCTGAAAAGCTAAAGAAATTTGATACGGATATAAGTATAATTGATAAACAAGTAGAGTTGAATAATAAAATATATTTGTTAAGTTTAAGTAATAATGAAGAAGAAAGTAATTATTTAATAAGCTTAAATAATATTACAAATGAAATAAAAATGGATAAAGAGATAAGGGCTATAAATAAAGATTATGAAAATATAATATTAAATATACCATCTCCTATACTTGTAAGAAGTGCAGAAGGTGGTATAAAGAAGAATAAAGTAATAAGCATAAATAAAAAATATGAAAAGAGTTTTAAATGTACACCAAAAGAGCTAGTTAATATGACATTAGAAAAATATTTTGAAACCTTTAACATAGATTTTTTTGATAATAGAGAGTTTAAAAGATTAAATCTAACAAAAGAAAAGAAAGCTGAAATAGTAAGTTATAATGATACGGCAAATTGTATAATTAATTTTGTAATGTCTGATTCAGAGGGCGAAGAACATGTTGAAGAAGTGAGAGTTGGAGATTATTGGTCAAATAATAAATTATTTAAGTTACTTACATTTAGAGATATAACTAAAGAAATAAATATACTTAGAACAGTAAATGAACAAAAAATAATATATGAAAAATTATTAGATGCTATACCAGAGGCTATTTTTCTTGAAGATTTAAGTACATCAAGAGTACTCTATACGAATAGAGCTTTTAGAGAATTATTTGGAATATCAAGTGATGTACTAGGCGTAACAACACAAAAATATAGAAATATCTTAGTAAAAAAATACATAAACAATTTAAATATAGGTGAAAGAGAAAAAAGTATTCATATAGTAAATGAAAACAATCATATTAAAGAAGTAAAGATGATATCAAGAACCTTATACTTTGGGCAGAAGAGAAGTAGAGTGAGAATAATTAAAGATTTAAGTGTACAAAGAGAGTCTGAGAGACTTAAAAAAGCATTAATAAAACAAAGACAGTATGACCAGATGAAGATGGAGTTCTATGCTAATATATCTCATGAACTTAAGACCCCTTTAAATAATATCTATAGTTCAGTTCAGCTTATCGAGAATCTTTATAAAAAAGGAAAGATAATTGACTGTCAAGATATATTAAGAGAACACATAAAAATAACTAAACAAAACATGTTTAGATTATTAAGATTAATAGATAATATAATAAATATTTCTCAAGTTAAATCAGAAATATATAAGATTAAAGCGGTTAACTTTGATATTATCGATATAACAGAAAGAATAGTTACATCCATTAGCAGTTATGCAAAATCTAAGGGAATAGACTTAGTTTTTGATACAAATGAAGAAACCATGAGAGTAGGACTTGACCCAGAATCTATAGAGAGGATAATATTGAATATATTATCAAATGCTATAAAGTTTACTTTAGAAGGTGGAGAAATACTTGTAGGAATATATAAAGAGGGTGAAAATGTAGAAATACTTATAAAAGATACTGGAATAGGTATAGAAAAGGAAAAATTAAATGACATATTTAATAGATTTAAACAAATTGAAAATAGTGGTATATCAAACGAATTCGGCAGTGGAATAGGATTGTGTCTTGCAAAATCGTTAATTGAAATTCAAAATGGAGAAATTTATATAGATAGTAAATTAGGAGAAGGAACAAAGGTAAAAATAATATTCCCAATTAAAGAAGTAGTTGAAGAAGTCTATGATAAATCAAATTACAACGATAATATTGAAAAATTCGAGATAGAATTTTTTGATATATATAAGTAGTAAATATTGAAATCCATTATTTTATATATTAATATACAATTAAAAGCAGACTAATTTTACTTATGATTTTAGCTGTATTTAACTGACTATAAATAAACTTTATGAGGTGAAATTTTGGAAAAGGATTTTTTTAGGAAAAATGGAATTGATTTAGCTAAATCTATATTAGGTAAATATTTAATAAGAAAATATGAAAATAAAACAATTGTTACCAAGATAGTAGAGACAGAGGCATACATGGGTATAAATGACAAAGGCGCACATGTATATGGTGATAAAAGAACTGAGAGAACTAAGCCTCTCTATTTAGATGGTGGACATATATATGTTTATTTAATTTATGGTATGTACAATTGTCTAAATCTATCAGCAAATATAGAAAATGTACCAGAGTGTGTGTTAATAAGAGGTGTCGAACCAATAACTTCTTTAAATGAGATATCTGTAAATAGATATAATAAACTGTATGATAATTTGAGTAAGTATCAAATAAAAAATATTACTAATGGACCAGGAAAACTTTGTAAGGCTTTAAAAATAGATAGAAGCTTAAATAGTAAGAGTATAATGGGTGAAGAATTGTATATAAGTGACTTTTATTATGATAATGAAGGAAAAAAAGTATTTAGTGAAGATAAATTGGATATAAAAACTAGTAAACGTATAAATATAGACTATGCAGAAGAAGCAAAAGACTTTTTATGGCGTTTTTATATAGAATAGGTACTGATATCAATAAGATATATATTTATAAAAATTATTTTTTATAAATATATATCTTATTTTTTATAGAATTTTTATTTTAGTATAAATAAATTTATAAAGCAGGAGATGTATTTTCAGTAGATTTTTATAATTATTTTCAATTGTTTTGTTTATACAAACAAAGATATATTTCAACAAAATAAGTATGATAATATTATACTATAAAATAAATGAATATTAACTTTTGGACGCATTTTATTAAGAATAGTCGTGTTTATATATAAAGTTAGTTTATTTTATATTAAACAGATTATTTATTACAACAAATAATTATTTATAAAAAATAGAAAAATTTTGACAAAAAAAGAAAGTATCTTTAGAATAGAGATATATTTAAAATCGTATGATTGAGGTTATAAGGTGATTTCATATGGTTTATTATGAAAATTATTGTTAGACAGAAAATTTAAAAATGGAATTTAAAAAGATGATAAATATTTTGATAACGATTGTTAAATTAGGAAATAACAAGTCTGTATCTGTATAAATATTAGAAAAATATGTATAGTTTTAGACTGTAAAATATAAGATATTGTAGAAATAAAAAAAGGCATTGAATAGATACTATTAAATTGTAAAATTATGTTATAATTATTGTAAAGGATGTAAAAATCTGTAGAAATAGCAATATAATAAGCTTGATTTTTAATAGTTAAATTCAAATAAACTATATAATGCAATATACATAAATTAAAGATAGTAATCTGATAAAAATTATACTAATAGGATTTATATATTATGAACTATATAAATAATAAAGTAAATTATAGGAATAACTTAAGTTTTATAATATAGTTTTATAATATAAAAAAAGTCATTATAATCAGATATATTAAAAAATAGAAAAATGATTAATAAATTTTATTAAATTAGGTAGAGAGATATATATAATAAATTATAAATAATGATAAATGTGTAGACAAAAGAAAGTGAATAAATTATATTTATACTAATAAAGTTTTTTTGAGGTGAAATATTATAGATATAATAGCCTATATTTATATTCTTATATTTATATTATGAAAAAATTAAAATTATTTAGGGGTGATGGTTTTGAATAAGGACATAGGAGCAAAAATAAAGCAACTTAGAACTCAAAAACAAATGACACTGAAAGATATGAGTGAGAAAACAAACTTATCAATTGGATTTTTGTCACAGCTTGAAAGAGGATTAACAAGTGTGGCAACAGATTCATTAGGTAAAATAGCAAATGTATTGGATGTAGATTTAACTTACTTTTTTATGAAACCAAAGGAGCATAAGAGACCTGTATTAAGAAGTTATGAAAAAGAAGTTTTTGATGTAGAAAATTCAACATTTATACATTATCATTTATCATCTAATTTAAAAGAAAAAACTATGTTACCAAGATTAATTGAAATTCTTCCAAGTAAAAGTAGTGAAGAAATTTGTTGCTATGTACATAGTGGTGAAGAATTTGTATATGTTTTAGAGGGCACTCTTACAGTGTTTTTGGGTGACGAGCAAATTGAAATGTATCCAGGTGATACAATACACTACAATAGTGAAAAGAACAATCACAATTGGGTTAACTATACTAATAAGATGGTAAGAATTTTAGTGGTAAGTATACCAAATCCATTTGAAAATTCTGATACAGTTAAAGAAGCTTAAAGTTTAGTTATTACTTATTTAAGGAGGAGTATTACAGTGAAAAGAATTGGATTTATAGGTGCAGGGAATATGGCCAGTGCTATGATAGGTGGTATAGTAAATTCAAAATTAGTTGAACCTAATATGGTAACAGCATCAGCATATACTCAAGGAACTCTTGATAGAATACATGCAAATTTTGGTATAAATACTACAAAAGATTCAAAAGAGGTTACTAGAAATTCTGATATAGTAATTGTAGCTGTTAAGCCAGACATATATGATGATATTTTAGAAGAGATAAAAGATTTTGTAGATGATAGTAAGATTATAGTTACAATAGCAGCAGGAAAATCTATAAAAGATATAGAGGCAATTATAGGTGAAAATAAAAAAATAGTTAGAACTATGCCTAATACTCCTGCACTTGTAAATGAGGCTATGTCTTCAATATCTATAAATAAAAATATAAAAGATGAAGATTTAGAAGCAGTGGTAGAAGTATTTAGTTCTTTTGGAAACACTGAAGTCGTACCAGAATATCTTATAGAAGCAGTGATTGGAGCGAGTGGTTCTGCACCAGCCTATGTGTTTTTGTTTATAGAAGCTATTGCAGATGCAGCAGTAATTGCAGGAATGCCAAGACAACAAGCATATAAATTTGCAGCACAAGCAGTTATGGGTTCTGCAAAAATGGTACTTGAAACAGGAAAACATCCTGGTGAACTAAAAGATATGGTATGCTCACCTGGAGGGACTACTATAGAAGCAGTTAAAGTCCTTGAAGAGGAAGGTTTTAGAGCCTCTGTTATAAAAGCTATATGTGCATGTATAGAAAAATCTCAAAAAATGAGCAAGTAATAAGAATTTATTTGAGATAAAAAGAATTGCCTTTTATAGAAAATTTCTATATTAGGCAATTCTTTTATTTACTTAATTTTTAAAATAAACCTGAAAGCCAATTCTTTATTTTTTCAAAGAAACCAACTGAGTCATTAGTATTGGATTGATTTTCAGAATTATTAGTTGTGTTATTTTCACTTGATTGAGTGTTATCATTATTCTCGCTATTATTTTCTGAGTTATCCGTATTATTAGAGTTAGTACTATCTTCTGAGTTATCTGTATTATTAGAGTTAGTATTATCTTGTGGATTTATTTGAACACCTTCTGTAGAGTTTATCACAGCATTTGAGCCAAGAGACTCATCATTAGTGTTATTTAAGATTCCCAAATCTTTTTTATCTCCTCCTGAGAATAAACCAGAGAACCAATCTCCTATTCCACTAAACCATCCACCTATAGTATCTAGTATTCCAGAACCTTTAACACTATCACCTAATTTTTTTAGTTGTTCATTTACATTGTCTGATACATTATCCAATGTATTTTTCATATTATTGTAATCATAATCTTGGTCAGCTATTTTTTTCATTACACCTTGAATTTGTTCTTTTTGTTCTGGTGTAATAGTAATATTGTAATTGTTTACAACATTATTTATCGTATTAGCTATTTGATTAGTATCCTTTGTACCATTTTTTACAATTTCTGTTTTGATATCATTCATCACACCAGTTGCTTTTTCTTGACCTATATCATCTCCTAAATCACCTGTAACCACTAACTCTTCAGAAGCAATTTCCTTTTTTGTTTCGTCAAGTTTTTTTCCTGATGCATCTTCAAATGCTTTCATAATTCCTGTCAATGCACCAGTACCACTTACAGGATATGGAGCAGCAGCAATAACATTTGCATTTTCAAGACCAGCTGTTGTAAGTGTTGAAGCAATCATTGAGCTAGTTACCCAAGTTAAATTTGCTGTTTTAACATTAATTCCATTGCCATTTGTTGTAGGCTCAACATAAGAGCAAGAAATAGTAACTTTACCAAGTTGGCTCTCTGTTGCAACACCTTGTAAATATTGTCTTTCTTCTGCATTTGTTACATCTAAAACTAAGACTTGGTCTTTTTTAACTCCAAAATAATTAAGCATTTGTTGTTTTTGAGATTCTGATAAGTTAGCTCCAAGTGTAACAACATTTGTTCCATCTGCATAAGCAAGGTTTAAACTTCCAAACACAAGCATAGTAGATATAATAATAGAGCTAATTTGTTTTTTAAACTTCATAATAATCCTCCTAGATTTAACATACATTACATTTTCAATATATATTTTTATCAATATATTGAATAAAAATATGTGCTACATTTCTATTATACTAAATATAAACTATTTTTTAAATCAATGCGATTACAAGTTTGTAATAAAAAAGGTAATATAAGGTAAATAATAAAAAAATAATTTTTATAAGAGATTGAAAAAACAATTAATGTAGTATACTATAATATAGAAATGATTATGATAATGTTATAGAATCGGAAGGAGAAAAAATAAATGTCAAAAGAATTAGTAAAAGACAGAGTAATAAAATATTTAATAGAAGATTTATTAGTACCTCAGGACATGATTGATACAAATGTTGAATTAGCAGAATTTGAAGAAGGTGCAGAGGGAACTTTAGATATTATTGTAAATGTTAAAGATGATGAGGATTATTACGCTCCAGTAATGATAGTGCAGTGTTTAGATGAAGATGTAGAATTAGAAGGGGAAGTTTTACAAAAACAAATAGAATTTTTAGAAGAAGTAGATAACATAACTATGTCAGGTAGATTGGTTTTAACTAATGGTGATGCTATGATGTATGCTGATTGGAGAGGCGAAGAATATGATACTGAGGCAGCACTTCCAACTTATGATATAATGGTAAAAGAGTTTAATGAGATGGAACAACAAGTTAAAGATTCAGAAGAAGAACATCATCATCACGATGAAAATTGTGGATGTGGATGCAATCATCATGAAAAGTAAATAACAAGCATATATATTAAAAAAGACTGTTTAATCAACAGTCTTTTTTTAGACATATATCAATCTAAAAACTTAGGATATAACAATATATAATAAAATAAATTATATATATAAGGAGGATATTAGGGTTAGAGGTAGAATAATATTATAGGTATAGTTTTTATAACTTTGTATACATAATATACAAAACAACTTATTTGAAGAAGGGGATATTATGTAGTTGTAGATTATGTAGTTTTAAATTATTTATTTTTGTTTTAGCAAATTCTATGAATAGAAGGGGTTTGATTATGGATACTAAAAAAGAAAATAATTATGAAAATTATATTTGTGTGGGTTCATCAAATGTATCAAATGCGATGAAAATGTATTTAAAGGAAATTGAGGAATACAAAATGTTGTCAGCAGGAGAAGAGGTAGAGCTGGCAAAGGAAATAATCAACTCATCTTCAGTAGCAAAGGAAAAGTTTATAAATTCAAATTATAGGTTGGTAGTGAGCATAGCAAAAAGATATAAAAGAGATAGTATTGATATGCTAGACTTAATTCAAGCGGGAAATATAGGACTCATAAAAGCAGTAGAGAAGTACGATTATAAAAAAGGATACAAATTTAGCACTTATGCTACATGGTGGATAAAACAAAGCATAACAAGATATATTGATGATTGCGAAAATACTATTAGAATACCTATACATCTTCACCAAAGAATAAATTTTGTAAAGAAAAAGAAACAAGAACTTTTAAATGTATTATTAAGAGAACCAACTGTAGATGAGATTGCAGATGCTTGTGGTCTTGAGGTTGAGAAAGTATTGGAATTATTAAAACGAGATAAAAATGTTGTATCTTTGGATACACCATTAAAAGAAGATGAAGATAGTAGTTTAGTTGAATTTATACCATCAGATGCTGATTTTAAAGATGTTGTAATGCATGAAGTGGAACAACATAATTTAAAAGAAAAAATAGAAGAATTACTTACAGGTCTTGGAGAACAAGAACAGCAGGTTTTGAGAATGAGATTTGGCATTGATGATGATGACCCTAAGACATTAGAACAGATTGGAAAAGTGTTTGGAGTTACTAGAGAAAGAATAAGACAAATAGAAGCTAAAGCAATAAGAAAATTAAGACATCCAAGTAAATTAAAACAATTAAAGCATTTTTATTAATATTTTTAAAGCGAATATAAAAGAAAGTAGGAGAAAGATTCTCCTACTTTTATTTTTTCTTTTGTTATACTTACACATAGTCAATAATGGTTTTTCAATAGGAAAACATGAAGTTAATAAAATAAAAATTACTTCTACATTACTTTAACTTGTAGAAAAGTTGAGTTTTTACTAGCTTAGTGACGATTATTAATAATCATATTTATATATTTTCTTTAAAATGCACTTATATATTTCTGTTAAGTATTCTTCATTGAGGAGAATACTTTTTTTGATTTTCTTTAAATGAATAGTTATCTAGTAAAAGTGATTAAAATTTTTCAAAATAGATAAAATATGTTAAAATATAACTTAAAAATGATTATATATTTTCCTTATGTGGAGATTATTAAGTTATAAGAAAGGTAATATTATTTATGATATATTAAAAAATAAACAACTACTATTATCTTTGTAAAATGTAGGAATAATGTATTAAATTATATATAATAGGCTAGCTTTTACTGAACTAAAAGAAGTGTGTTAGAAGTGGAGTGATGAAATGAGCAAAGTGGCTAAAGCAACTTTTTATTTGATGATAGTTACTGTAATATCTAAGATTCTTGGCATGGGTAGAGAATTAGTTTTATCATCAATTTATGGAACAGGTTTGTATACAGAAAGTTATTTGACCGCTATGAATATACCAAATATTATATTTGCAGCAATAGGAACTGCTATAGTTACTACTTTTATACCTATGTATCAAGACATAAGTAGTAAACAAGGTGAAAAACAGGCAGTAAAATTTTTAAACAATGTCTTAAATATAATAGTTGGTATATGCATAATTGTAGCTATACTGGGTGTGATTTTTTCAAAACAACTTGTGAGTATATTTGCTATAGGATTTGAAGGCGAGAGATTTGAGCTTACTGTAAAATTTACTAAAGTACTTATAACAGGAATAATATTTATAGGTATTACTAGTGTTATGTCAGCATTTTTACAAATAAAAGAAAATTTTATCATAGTTGGATTTGGTAGTATACCCTATAATATAGTAATAATTATTTCAATAATGATAAGTACCGTGTTTGGACCATATGTACTTCCAGTTGGTGCGGTAGTTGCTATGATAGTTCAGCTACTTTTTTACATGTTTTTTGTTAAAAAAACAGATTACAAATATTCATTTTACTTAGACTTTAAAGATGATAGTCTTATAAAATTGCTGGTATTACTTTCACCAGTGTTTATAGGTGTTGCTGTTAATCAAGTAAACTCATTAGTTGATACAACTTTAGCATCTACATTAGTTAAAGGTAGTATACCAGCACTTACTTATGCAGATAGGTTAAATGGTTTTGTTACAGGGACATTTACAGCCTCAATAGTGTCTGTTATGTACCCAATGCTGTCAAAATTAAGTGCAGAGAATAATCAAAAAAAATTTACTAGTTCAGTTAAATCTAGTGTCAATATGATAATAATTTCTATGATTCCTATTTCAGTTGGGTCTATTGTTTTTGCAAATCCAGTTGTTAGAATTATATTTGAAAGAGGAGCTTTTGATGCTAGAGCAACTCAAATGACAGCAACTGCTTTAGTTTTCTATGCAGTTGGAATGACTGCATTTGGACTTAGAGATATATTAGGTAAAGTTTTTTATTCATTACAAGATACAAAAACACCTATGGTAAATGGTATTATATCTGTTTGTGTAAATATAGTGCTAGATTTAATTTTAATAAAACCTATGGCTCATGGTGGTCTTGCTCTTGCAACTAGTTCATCATCAATTGCATGTATATTGTTACTTTTCATAAATTTAAGAAGGAAAGTAGGTTATTTTGGACAAGATAAGATAATAAAAGCAACCTTAAAATCATTAGTAGCATCAGTTATTATGGGAATTTTATCATATTTTACGTATAAATTTATATTTGGACTTTTAGGCGTAGGTACTCTTAACGAGTTAGTATCATTAACCATTTCAGTAATAGTTGGAGGTGGAATTTACACATTACTAATGACCATTTTTAAAGTTGAAGAAGTTGATATGATATTAAATATTGCAAAAAGAAAGTTACACTTAAAAAACTAGTTTAACTATATTAATTATATATTTAGGAGGATTTTATGAAACACATATTAAAAACGGTAGACCATACCATTTTAAAGGCTACAACGACATGGGAAGATATTAAGGTTTTGTGTGATGAGGCTATAAACATGAATGTAGCATCAGTTTGTATACCACCATCATATGTAAAAAGAGCAGCAGAATATTTAAATAGTAAAATAAAGGTATGTACAGTAATAGGATTTCCTCTAGGATATCAAACTACTGCAACAAAGGTATTTGAAGCTGAAGATGCAATTAAAAATGGAGCAGATGAAGTTGATATGGTTGTAAATATTTCAGACATTAAAAATGGAGACTATGAGAAGATAGAAAATGAAATAAAAGAAATAAAAGCAATTATTGGAGAGAAAATATTAAAAGTTATTATAGAAACATGTTATTTAGAGGAATGTGAAAAAGTAAAGATGTGTGAGATAGTAACAGTGTCTGGTGCAGACTTTATAAAGACATCTACTGGAATGGGAACAGGTGGAGCTACTTTGGAAGATATAAAGCTTATGAAAGAGCATGTTGGAGAAAATGTTAAGATAAAGGCTGCTGGAGGCGTTAAATCGATTTCTGATGCAGAAAAATTTATAGAGGCAGGTGCTGAAAGATTAGGTACTAGCTCAATATGTAAAATATTAAAAAATGAAGACATAACAGGTTATTAAAACTATTAATTAATGGATAAAACAATGACAACTAGATATTAGTTTAATTATAAATTTATAGAACAAAAGGCAGAGGGAAATTTCCCTCTGTTTTTTTTATTTAATCTTGACAGAAAAAACTTTATAATATATTATAGTCTTATAGTTAGTTACTTAAGTAATTAACTAACTTGGGAAGGAGGAACCTATGAAATTAATATTAAATAATGAAGAACCCATATTTATTCAGATAGCACGAGCAATTGAAGATGAAATACTATCAGATGGAATAAAAGAAGAAGAGCAGGTTCCATCAACAACTGAACTTTCAAAGCTTTATAAAATTAATCCTGCTACAGTCTTGAAAGGAATAAATACATTAGTTGATAAGAATATTTTATACAAGAAGAGAGGGATAGGAATGTTTGTATCAGAGGGGGCAAGAAGTATAATAAAAGAAGTTAGGAAAGAAAACTTTAAAAATAATTTTATAAAAAATCTACTTCAAGAAGCAGATAAATTAGAGATAAACAGAGAAGAATTAGTTGATATTATAATAAATTTTAAGGGGGAGTAATGTATGAGTAACTCTATCAGGATAAAAAATTTGTCTCATAGCTTCAAAAAACAAAAGATTTTTGATAACATGTCTCTGAATTTTGAAGAAAATAAAATATATGGTTTATTAGGAAAAAATGGTGCTGGGAAAACTACATTATTGAATATAATAGTAAATCAATTAATTCAAAGTGAAGGAGATATAGAAATTTCAGGAAAAAATATAAAAGAAGATTTAAAAGTATTGGAAGATATTTGTATTGTAAGAGAAAAAGAATTTTATAATTCAGACTTTAAAGTAGGTCAAATATTCGAGTTTTCTTCTAGCTTCTATAAAAATTATGATAAGGCATTAGAAGAAAAACTATGTAAATATTTTGATTTAAATATAAAGAAAAAGTATAGAAAATTGTCTAGGGGAATGAAGACTATACTTTCAAATATAATAGGAATTTGTTCCAATTCAGCCATCACTATATTTGATGAACCAACAATTGGTCTAGATGCAGTAAACAGGCAAGAATTTTATAATGTAATCTTAGATAATTATATAAAAAATCCAAGAACGATAATAATATCAACTCATTTAATTGATGAAATAGATGATTTATTAGAGCATGTAATAATATTAAATGAAGGTAAGATTATTATAGATGAAGATATTGATACTATAAAACAAAAAGCTCATTATATTACTGGAAGCAGAGAAGAAGTAGAAAAGTTAGAAGCAATAATAAATGTAAAGCCTAAGAAATCATTTGGAAATACAGTTGCCTACTTTTACTATGGTGACTTTAGTAAAAACGATGAAAATATAATTGAAAATTCAAATATAGATGTAGGATACATAGGATTACAAGATATGTTTGTAAGTATGACTAAAAAGGAGGTTTTGTAATTGAATGAATTAAGACCATATATGAAATTTTTTAATAAAAATACAAAACTATATATAATTTTATTTTTGGTAATGGGTGCTTTTTTAAATGTTTTACCACTTATTATTGTAACTTTTGCTAATTTGCCTAAACAAGACTTATCATCTTTCACAACGACACTTTTAAACTATATAAGTATACTAATATTTGTATATGGAATATCCATAGTAAATAAAGATTTTTCAGGGGCTTTAAGTATAAGGGCAGATAGAAAGAATTGTATAAAAGCTATTATACTAACCTTAATTATTTTGTCCTTTGTTCTTTCTATTATAAGTATAGTTTTAATATTTTTATCAAAGTTATCTATGGAGTTTATAACTGGTTATAAGGTGGATATATTATCTTTACTGAAACAAGATTTACTTTGGATCTCTATACCCACAATAATAGAATCATCAACAGCAAATATGCCACTAGCTTACTTAAATTATTTTATAAATTTATGTATTAGTGAAATATGTATAGGTTTGATAGGCGCTTTATTGGGTGCTTTTACTTATAGGGTTAGAAAAGCTACTAGCTTTACTCTATTGATAGGACTACCAATATTGATATTAATTTATGTAGTTAATTTTGCAATTAAACATATGCAAAAAATGATTACATATTTAGATAAAATTATTATTTTATTTGAAAATACTTCTATTTTATTAGGGTTAAAAGTAGGAACTATATTTGTTTGTGTAGCCTTAATAATATTACTACTTAGAAGAGCTCCAATTAAGGATTATGCAAATGATTTATTATAGTTAAAATATAAATTACCTTAAAAGTAGATTTAAATATTAATAGTAAAAAGCCCTTAAAAACCATTTGTTTTGGATTTTAAGGGCTTTAATTTCATTGCAAATATAAAGTTTCTAAAGAGAAATTTAAATACGGTCACTTTAAGCTAGCTTTACTAATTTTAACAAATATATATTTTACTAATACTTATATTTACTCTTATATTTTTTTATAAACAATATAGATATAAATATAGTTATAATTTCAGCAAATGGAACAGTAAGCCATAATCCATTTAGATGCAATATAGGAGGAAGAATTACAATTCCTATAATTACAAAAACAAAGGCACGACTAAAAGATATAATAGCTGAAATTTTTCCGTTGTGAAATGCTGTGAAAAATCCTGATGCAAATATATTTATACCAACAAATAAAAAAGCAAAAGCAAATATTTTTAGACCTTGTAAAGCTAAACCAAATACTCCATTATCAGGATTTACAAAAACCCTAACAATAAGTGGTGCAAAAACTAAAGCTACAATAAAAACTAAAATAGAAGAAACAAATATAAATTTTAAAGAATGCTTAAATGTTTCTTTTAACTTATCACTATTTTCAGCACCAAAATTATAACTTATCAATGGTGATACTCCAGCAGCAAAACCTAGATAAACCGATGTCATCAAAAAGTGAGCATAAAGTACTATAGTAAGAGCTGCAAGTCCAGTTTCTCCAGCTAATCTTAAAGCAACTATATTAAATAAGAATGTTGTAATTCCTGTAGATAATTCTGTAACCATTTCAGAAGAACCATTTATCATTGTATCTCTTATAAGTCTAAAATCAGTTTTTGGTTTTTTTAATTTTAATGTAGATTTACTTGATAAGAAGTAGGCTATACCTAAAATACAAGTTAAAATGATACCTATAGCAGTTGCAACCGCAGCACCTAGAAGACCCATTCCAAAATATTTAATAAACACATAATCTAATATTATATTTGTTACACCTCCAATTACTGATAGAAATAAACTAAGTTTAGAGTTTCCATCAGTTCTTGTAAAATATTCAAATATAAATTTTAAAATATAAAAAGGTGTACATAAAATCATAACCTTACCATAAGTTATACAATAAGGTAGTAGTTTATCTGTTGCTCCAAGTAAAATAGATATTTCTTTGACAAAAAAATACGAGATTACTGTGAATAAAATTCCAATAATCAATGAAAATAAAACTATAAAAGAAAATGTAGAATTGGCTTCATCTTGTCTATTTCCCCCCATACGTATAGAAACTATAGCTCCTCCACCAGTTGCCATCATTATTCCAAAACCACAAACAAGGTTGATTATGGGTAGTACAATATTTATACTAGCAAGAGCATCTGAGCCAACTAATGTTGACACAAATATACCATCTATTATTGTGTATAAAGATATAAATACCATGGATATAATTGCAGGAGAAACAAATTTTAGAAATTCAAAAGTAGTGAATTTTCTTGTAAATAAATTTTCCATAAATTTTACCTCCTTTTATTACTCTCTATATATAATAAGGTATATAGTAACTATATAGTCAAGAAAAACTTTGTTAATATTATAAATGGCTTTAAATCAATAATAACTTATGTTTCGTAGGATTTATAGAATAGCGATTAATGAACTTTTATTGAAAGAATAACTATACTCTATTGAAAAAGATAATTATATCTTAAGAAAATCTTTAGAAATATAGGTATATAATCTTAAGTTTTACAGCTTATCATATATATAAGATTTTGTTTGATAAGAAGTATATTTTAGTAACTATATATATTCAATATAGTTTTCCTTAGGTTGGCTATTATTTATTAAATATAATAACTATAGTATAGAGAATAGGTTACTTTTATTTCAATCAACAATTTTATATATTATATAGATATTAGGAGTGTGAAGTATGAAAAGGTTTTTTGTATTAGTTTTGGGATGTGTTTTTGCTTTAGGTATACTTTCTGGTTGTAGTAAAAAAGAGTCTAAGCCTATAGACACAAGCGAAAAGAATAGTGAATGGTTTTTTAATCTAGAAACCAAAGATGTAGATGGAAATAAGGTAACAAAGGAGGTGTTTTCAAGTAAAGACCTTACTCTTATTAATGTTTGGACTACCTGGTGTGGTCCATGTGTAGGTGAGATGCCAGAACTTGAAGCTTTATCAAAAGAATATGCAAGTAATAATTCAAATGTAGCTATAAAGGGATTAGTTGTAGAAGTGGATGGAGCTGATATGAAAACTGGTCTTTCGGATGAAGAGAGAGACTTAGTTAAAGATATTATGAAAAAATCAAATGCTACCTATCAACAATTAACAGTATCTGAAGGTTTGAAAAAGACTGATTTTAAAAGAATTATAGAGTTTCCAACAACTTATTTTGTAGACAAGAACGGGAAATTTGTAGGTGACAAAGTTGCAGGTGCAAATAGCAAAGAAGAATGGAAAAAAATTATAGATGAAAGATTAAAGATGGTAAAAAGTAATGAGTAACTTTATTAAAGAAAATAAAAAAGGTATTTCTATTATTGTAATTGGTATTTCATTTATTGTATTGGGCATATATCGTGGAGAAGCAAATATAGTATTAACTAAAGCAATTATGATTTGCCTTGAATGTATTGGTATTGGTTAGGAGAGCAATCATGAAGTTATTATCAAAAATAAACAATAATATAAGAATTATTACTCAGATTGCATTTACAGCATTAACAAATGGATATATAAATGGTTTTTTGCAAGGGACTATTTATGGTGGAGAAAGTAAAAACTTGTGTGTACCTGGATTAAATTGCTATTCTTGTCCAGGGGCACTAGGTGCATGTCCAATGGGTTCACTACAAGCCGTTTTATCAAGTAGGGATTATAAATTTTCATTTTATGTTGTAGGATTTTTAATGGCATTTGGAGCTTTTTTTGGACGCTTTGTTTGTGGATGGCTTTGTCCTTTTGGACTTATTCAAGATTTATTATATAAAATACCATTTCCATTAAAAGTAAAAAAAGTTTATGGTGACAAATATTTAAAATATCTAAAATACATAGTTTTAATAGTTTTTGTAATTATTTTACCAATTACTATTGTAAATGTAGCAGGTGGTGGTAATCCTTGGTTTTGCAAGTGGATTTGTCCTTCAGGTACATTATTAGGTGGGGTACCTCTTATTTTAGAAAATGAAAGTTTAAAAGAATCCATAGGATTCTTATTTAGCTGGAAATTAAGTATTTTGATATTGATTTTATTAGTGTCAATAATGATTTATAGACCATTTTGTAGGTACTTATGTCCTTTAGGTGCAATTTATAGTTTCTTTAATCCTATTTCAATATATAGATTTAAAATTGATAAAGATAAATGTACAAATTGTACAGTATGTCAGTCAAAATGTAAGCTTGATATTCCAATATATGAAGATGTAAATAGTTTAGAATGTATTAGATGTGGTGATTGTATAAAAGTGTGCCCTAAAAATGCAATTACTGTAACTTTTTCAAAAAATATAAAGAATAAATCAATATTTAAAAAAAATGTAAGGGGAAATAATTTAATGAAGAAGATTACTATATGTATTATGATGTTTGCAATCTCAGTATTAGTATTAACTGGGTGTAATAATGACAATAAAATAAAAAGTGAAGTAGATAATATGTTTAATGCAATAAAGACTCAAGATTCTGATAAAGTAGATAAATATTTTCCAGAATCAGGGTTAGGTAGTTTTATCTATAGTGACAAAGAAGGATTTAAAATGTATTCTAAAAATATGTCTTGGAAAATCGAAAATATAAAGAAAAAAGACGATAAAGTTATTGTAGATTTAAAAATTAATAATACAGATATGGTTTCTATATTAAAAAAGAATCCTCCTAAATTAGGAGAAATGATGCCTAATCCAACTATGAAGGACATTGATTCTGCAAATAAAAAAGAGTTTACAATTGCTTTAGAAGTCGTTAAGTCTGGGGAAAATTATATATGTAAAGCTAGCCCTGAATTTGCAATGAAACTTTTAAATGTAATTACTGGAGGAGGTACAGATTATCTAGCTGAGTATAATAAAGATTATTTTAAAAAACTTGATGGAGAATAAAAAAACTAAATTTATAGATAAAACATACTCAATAATTTATTAAAATTATGGTCAATATGTAGAAGTTTATTATGTAAAAGTTGTTTCTTATAGAAATAAAGATGCTAATAAAGAACATAATTGGCAATATAAATATTTACTTGAATTATATAAAAATAATTAAATATGTAACATAAATAGTATAATAAAAGTGGCACTTAATTATAAGTGCCACTTTTATTATACTATTTATGTTATTTATAAGAGTTTATGTAGGTATTTTTTATAGGTTATAAATAGATTATATTGATTTGAAAAATTAAGTATTATAGTAATTATAAGTTTTAAATTTTAAGTTTTAAGTTTGGGACATGATATAAAGGATGATTCATATATTTTTCATAATTAGAACGAAGAATAAAATTATGTGTAGCTATGTATATTTGTTCTCCAATGTCATTGTTTAGTTCAACTCCCAATTCTTCACTTGCCTCTTTAGGAAATCCAATATGACCTTCATTTTTAATTGTATTGATAACTTTTTGGATGTTCATCATTTCGTTATCTTGAATAGATATATCAGGGCGTTCTTGGTAATTATCATTTACTAATTCTGGATAGAGTGATAACATATTAGATGTTTCAATCCAGCCTGCGTGAAAATCATTTGGAAATAATTTGATTTTTTCTTTAATAGAATTAGAAAATTTTCTTAAGATTCCCTTTTGTTCGCAATTAAAAATTGAACCCATAGGTGCAATGGAAATTATGCCATATTCTTTGTTGATTGATTCACAGGCTTGTTCTATAGCAATTGTATGTAGTGGGTCAGCATGAGCAGATATAACAACGATATTTTTAACACCCCATTTGACTATGTTCTTTAATGTACTATAAATTATTTTGTAAATTAATTCACGGCTAATATGAATATTACCTGGGAAAGTTCCCATATCTGCAAAGCCCAAAGGTATTATAGGCAGTTTTCCATAACAATAGCTAGGTAAAATTGAGTCTAGTTTATTAATTGCAAGGTTAATCCATTCATCTGTTTCATAAATATCCACACCTATTGGTAAATGTCTACCATGTTCCTCAATTGGAGCTATACCAACAAATACTACTAGTTTTTCTTTGTCTAAATTCAAAATATCTTCCCATGAAAGAGTAAGTAAGTTATAATTCATAGCCTTGAACCTCCTGAAAATTTATTTTAGTAGTGATGTTATTTTCTATATACATAATAATTAACACTAATATGTATATATAGTACTTTATATAAATAGTAATATATATATATATTAGTGTCAAGAAAGAAATAACTCTGATTTTAAAAACAACGACGATTCTTTTAATAATTGTTAAGTGAAAAAGTTAATGCTTATAAATTTATTACAATATTTTTTAGACTAAATATAAAGAGCAAGTATAGTACTATTAAAAAATAGAAGATATTTATTCAAAAAACACCAATCGGAAATTAAAACAAAAAACTTTATGGTATTTATGAAAACTTTATTAGAAATACAATTTAAATTATATATTATAGAAGTTTAAATAATAAAAGTAGTAGATATTTTGATTTCTAAGGGAAATAGTATTTAAGAAAATTGGAATATAGAAATTTGAGGACAAGGTAAAAGTGATAGAGAGAAAATTTTATATAGAATTTTCTCTCTATCACTTATGTAAGTAAACTATGTAACATTATTTTATTATTTATGTAATTATTTTTGTTTACAGATGTATTTTATAGACCAAGATTTTCTCCAACTAATATTACTTTTATCTTATTTGCTGGACGACTGATTCTTGTAGTTACCATATATGCACAAATACTTTCAGGACTTGTGCAATCTATACAACTACCATTAATATAGCAAGGAGTATTAACATCTTGAAAACGCTGTACAACTGCTGGTGCAGCAATTGTTCTAGTTCTTTGTATTGCATCACCAATATTTTTTACAATCTTATTCATGCCAGCAACAACTATAACATTTTTTGGTCCAAAAATCATTGCAGCTACACGATTTCCATTCCCATCAATATTAAAAAGCTGACCATCGTCACTAATAGCATTACTACTCATTAAAAAAGTATCACATAGAAGTGCTTGACGCATAATTTCTGTTCTTTCTTCTGGACTTTTTGCCAAATCCCTATCAATAACTTTATATCCTTTATTTTTAACAGCAATTTGTACACCCATTTCCTTAAGAGTTTCAGAACCTCCCCATGAGACTGTATGATTTTGAGGAATTAAATCTAAAATTTGTTGTAAAGCATCGTTTTTAGTTTTACAGTAATAAGCATCAAAATAGCGTTTTTTAAGAGCTGTAACGATGTTTGGACCTAACTTATCGTAACGTTTTTCTAATGGTGTTTGTCTTATCATACTAAAATCACTCCTGTATTTAAATTTTAAAGTTGTAACTATTATGCTAATTAAATTTACCTACTAGATAATTGCATAAATAAAGATAAAGAAAAGATTATACAAAATAAGCTTACATAAAACCAATTTTATTATTAACTTTTCCTAAAATTATGAAAATAGTTACAATATAGTTATAACACAAATAAGTTTTTATTATAAGATGTATATTATTAATTTTTAGTAAATAATCAAGTGGAAAAATAGTTCTGTTAAGAGTTCTTATTTTTAAAACTACTATATAAGAATGTTGTAAATTGTAGTTGATTATATGATTTTTTCACAAATATTTATTATAAATAAATGACTTAAGTTCTGTTGAATAATAAAAAAGTAAAGAAACAGTTTAAATGCATCTTTACTTTAATTAATTTTATGTTATATAAATTTGTTTAGAGTTTTTTAATTACATATTTTTGTAGTTTTCCAATATTCTGATATAATGATTGGCTTCTCTTAACACATGGTCTGCTAAAAGTGGCAATATTATAGATTTTATTTTACATTCTTCTATTCCAGATACTCCAGCCTCTTTAAAATCTTTGAATTCAACTGTTTCATCTAGAGTTTTATCTGTCATACTATTTATAGTAGCATCATTCATTTTATTTGCTTCTTCTATTAATTCCTTAAATTTTGCAGCAAATTCGTTTGAAGTATTGATTAGTTCATTTTCAGATGGGTCAAGTAATCCTCTCATAAACAATGCATGCTCCATCATAATTTGGTCCCAAAATAATTCTATCTCTTTAAAATCTTTTGAATCAATATCTATTTTATTTTCTAGGTCAATTACATAGGAACGATATAAGTTAGCTTCATGTATTATATGTTCAATAAGTAGAGGGTAATTTGAGGTAAATAGATTGCATGATAGCACTCCATCTAGAACTCTTTCTTTTAGATTAATAAGTCCATCAAGTAACTTTAGTGAATCTGAGTTAAGCTGAGCTACATAATTTACTAAATCTTGGTTAACCTGTGGATTTACACCACTTTGTAAATTTAATTCTCTTGTGGTTATGTTTTGATTTATTTCTATTCCTGTAAATTCCTCTGTCTTTTTTTCTGCATTCAATGTATGACTAGTGACAATTTCTTCTGAATATAATATATCAGGTCTAATTACACCATTGCTAGCACTAACAGCATATGATAATAATTCCTCAAATTGCTTTTTATAGTGGTCAGCTTCTAGAGCAAGATTGTAATCCTTAGGTGTGAATCCTGCTTCCAAAAAAAGAGAATGCTCTTTCATGATTCTTGAAAAAAATAAGTGTAATTCAAGTGATAAAATAACATATTTTTGATTATCTATCATAACTTCCTCCCTTTAAAAATTATCTTGTTTATAATACTTTATTCTTAAGATTTGATTTTATGTATATTAGAAATAAATTAATTAAATTCTCTTGTTACTAGTTTTAAGATTTATTATTAGATTTTAGTTTTGAATACATAACTTTTGGATAAAACTATTAAAGCTAAAATACATAAAAGTAGGCAAGAAGAATCTTATATAAAATTCTTTTTGCCTACTTAATATACTTGACTTTATGCCAAACCACACTCACATAATAAAATCATTATTCTATGGAGACATGACTCCACAGTATCTTCGCCATATTTTTTAATAAAATCATCGATTTGAGTTTCTATAAATGAATAGTATTCTTTTAAATTAGCAATATATGCAGTCATTATATGGACACATTCATCAATTTTATCTTTAAACACAACCAATCCCCCTAAAAAACGAAAAATTAAAATATTCAGTAAATAGCATGTATTATTTCATTTGATAACCTATATAGTATGATATATTGGCTAGAAAAATTTTACAAGTGGGTATGCAAAACTGGTTGTTATAATTGCAAAACTGGATAGCTGTTTTGTTATATGTTCATGAATAAGAAACCAAGTAAGATATTGGGCAAATCCATTATCAAATAGATTTTTTATATATCATTTAAATTGGTAAATAGGATATTGATGTATTTTTTTTTATCAACTATAATTTAGAATATGAAGTGATAAATTTCCCCAGTAAATTAAGCTATTTAATGTGTATATATAAATGATTAAGCAATCCTCTGTAATAAAAAATAATTTTGGAAATGTTGTTATAAGTAATAGTAACAATGAAGGAGGCATGTATATGAACAGACATAACATTGAAATTATATTAAATCAGATAAAGACTAATATATATATTACAGATATTCATACTAATAAAATTATTTTTATGAATGAAAATATGAAAGAAGAATACAGTATTTTAGTTCCAGAAGGAAAAGTCTGTTGGGAAGTATTATATCCCGAAAAAAATATTCCTTGCAGTTGTTGTAAGATTTCAGAATTACTGGCGAGCAATAAAAAAGGAGTATCAATAAAATGGTATGAAAAATGTAATAAGTTAAATAGAGTTTTTGAGAATTATGATAGTTTAATTACATGGTATGATGGGACAACTGTTCATATACATCAATCTATAGATATTACAAACTCTATAGATTTAAACAAACAACTTAAGATTGATGAGTTTTGTCACGTATCAGATAACGATGAAAAAAAAGAGAACTTTGAGTATTTAAATATATCAAGAGATAAATTTGATTATGATTCCACTTTACTTTATGATGCTCTTATTAGAGGTACAGATGAATATATATATATATGTAACTTCAAAACAGGAGTATTTCGATATTCACCATCACAAGTTGAATTATTTGATTTACCAGGAGAAATTGTGGAAAATCCACTTGAATATTGGAAAAAAATTGTACATCCAGAGGACTGGAATCGTTTTTATAAGTCAAATATGGAAATAGGTAAAGATTATATGGATTATCATACAGTTGAATTTAGAGCTAAAAATCGTAGTGGAGAATATATATGGTTAAAGTGTAAAGGCCAATTAATGCGTGATGAATTTGGAGAGCCAAGTATTTTTGCAGGAATTATGACGCAGTTAGGTAAACAAAATAAGATTGACCCATTAACACAGTTATTGAACTACTATGAGTTTATGAGTGTATTTGAAGAAAAACTTTCAAATCCCATGATTGAAAAATTATGCATAATGCTACTAAATATTGATGACTTTAAGAATGTTAATGAGATGTATGATAGAGCCTTTGGAGATAACATAATAAAAACTTTAGCACAATCTATAAAATCTATTTTGCCAGGTAATGCTGAACTTTATAAACTTGATGGTGATGAAATGGGAATTCTTGTTGATAATGTTGAAGAAAATGACATTCGAATTCTATATGAACAAATACAGAATTTGATTATACATCTTCACTTGTGGAGAAAATATGGATTAAATATAACAATTTCTACTGGATGTGCTATATATCCAAAGCATGGAGATACAGTAAAAGAACTTTATAAATATGCTAGCTATTCTTTACAGTATGCTAAAGAACATGGAAAGAATAAACTTGTTTTTTTCTCTGAAAAAATCTTGAAAAATAAAATGCATTCATTGGAAATGATGTGGGAGTTGAAAGCATCAATTAATGATAATTTTCGAGGATTTAGTCTTAGATTTCAGCCACAAGTAGACACGCAAAGTCATAAAATAATAGGTGTAGAAGCACTTTTAAGATGGACTAACCAAAAAGGTGAAGCAATTTCTCCTTTAGAATTTATTCCAATTTTGGAAGAAAATGACATGATAAATGATGTGGGAGCATGGGTACTTCGAATGGCATTACGTACTTGTAGTGATTGGATTGATTATAATCCTCTTTTTACAGTAAGCGTAAATATTTCAGCTGTACAAATATTAGAGGAGACGTTTATTGAGGATGTAATTAAAATTATATCTGAGGAAAGTTTTCCTTATCAAAATCTTGTATTAGAGTTGACAGAAAGTCATACAGTACAAAATATGAGTATTTTACAAGATAAGTTTGAAATTCTACAATGTTTAGGAATTCGTATTGCTATGGATGATTTTGGTACAGGGTACTCTTCTTTAGAGATTTTAAAATTTTCTCCAATAGATATAGTTAAAATTGATAGAGTATTTGTCAAAGACATATTAAAAAGTAAGTTTGATGCTACATTCATACGATTTATTGTTGCAATTTGTCATGATGTAGGCATAAGAGTGTGTTTAGAAGGAGTAGAAACACAGGAGGAGTATGATTTAGTTAAGCAAATGAAACCAGATTACATACAGGGATATTTTTTTGGAAAGCCGCAAACAGCAAGAGAAATTTTAGCTATTTTAAAATTAGATATCTAATACTAATCAAATTTTCAATTTCACATTTACTTATATAATCTAGCAAGTAAATATATTTTAATTTTAACTGACATTTAACCTTAGATAAAAATAAAGAAAAAGTAAAATATAGGTAGATTATGTAAATATATATGCTATAATAGGGTTAACAAGAAGAAGCAGTCTACAATCTAAAGAGTGAGGTTCATGCGTAAAGAATATCCTCCCAACGTTAAGAAGGGAGGTGAATTGTGCATGGATATTTTTTTACGAGGTGTACTAGAACGTTTAGTTGCCAGTTTTATAGTTAACAAACTATTTGGAAAATGTAAAAAACCACTCGAAGCGGCAACTAAGAGTGGTTGGGAATTTGATTTAAAAATCACATTCCGTAAAAATGAGTAATTTTAAATTACGAACTCCACTCTACTGACAATAGATTGTAGTTCTTCTTGTTTTTTATTATACCACAAATTGATACAATTATTCAAAAAAAATATTTATATAATATGATATAATTATATAAATTTTGCAGTAATTTATGTATGTGATAGCTGCTATCAATTGAACTGTTTGTAGCTCACTGGAGATTTAACAAAAGGTATAAGCTATGATAGTGTCAAAGCAGGAAAAGCTAATAAAGCTAGTAATATGATTGATGATGCTAGTTCAATTCTAATTATGTTCAAAATCTATTAATATACTATATTAAGTATTTGAATTGAGATTAAAATCTCATACAATTTTGTATCTTAATTCAAAGTCTAAAAATCGGGTGGGACTTGGTAACTTCACTCATTATACAGGTACTGGTGTTTAATCTAGGTTCGATTCATAGAACTTGAGACATAATATGTAATTCCACCTTAAAAAGACTAAGTTTGGGTAAGTTTAGTCTTTTTAAATTCTAAAATTCTTCTAATGCAGTTCATATTCAGTACACAAACTTTTGGTAATATATAAGTAAATCAAAGATTGTATAGACACTAAATGAATTCAAATATACATACTTGTACACAAAATATATGATAATTTTGGGAGGTATAAACATGAAATGTCCTAACTGTGCTAGTGAGAAAATTCAAAAAAATATTAAATGGGGAGGAAAAGGAAATGCTGGTAATGTTGGACTAAGATATAGTTTACTAGGAGTAGCAACCGTATATTCTGATTTATGTTTGGATTGTGGTGAAATAGTTAGAACATACATAATGGAAAATACTGATGAGGATTGGCAGATAAAGAGAATAAAGAATATAAAAAAATAGAATAAGTTAAAAGGCTATCTTTGTAGATGGTCTTTTTTTATATAATAGATTGAAAAGGAGAATGAATTATGAAATTTGAAGAAGTATTACCACTAATAAAAAATGAAGAAAAAGCATTTAGATTATGTTGGAATGGGAAAGGAATGTATGTGCAAATGGATAAAGGCGGAAGTTATGAGTTTTCAGAAATTTATCCATTCTTTGTAATAAAAAACACATTAAATTCTTTTAATACATGGGTTCCAAGTGTAAGTGATATATTTGCAGAGGATTGGGAAGTAATAAGAGGAGAATGATAAGGGATGGATAGGATGTTAATAAATGATAAGAGTTTTTATCCAAATAATATTTATCCAGCAATAGACTTTCTCAAGATAAAAAGACAGTTAAAATCAATATACGTTTATGAGATTGAACAGTTATTCAAGTCTCAAGTTGAAAATTTTAGTATATCAAAACTTAAGAATTGATGCTTAAGAAGGTAGCAACTGGAAATAGTTGTTACCTTCTTTTTTAATAAATTTAAATTTTATAAAACAATATATCTTTTCCTAATTAAATAATAGGATATTATTGTTATGATAGACACTAATATTACTGATATTATTGCAGTATCAAGTCTTCTTATTAATAAACCCATGATTATATATTCTAAACCTATTAAATAGTGATAAAATATTTCTAGTTTAGTAGCTTTTTCTCTATCTATATTCCCATATTTTAATTCTAATTTATCTAAATATTTTTTCTTACAATAATTAGTTTTACCCTTAATTAAATATCCTACAGTAACTACTATTGTAAATGTTACTCCATAACTTAAAAATATAATGTTCCAAGAATTCATAGTAGAGATACCTCCATTTAGATTTATTTTCTTAATCAAAGTATATCAGTAGTATGAACATAAAGAGTGTCTAAAAAATTACAAATATTAACAAAGGGAATAAAATTATAGTAAAAGTTTTAATAATAAAACGAACAAAAACTATCATACTAAAACATAAGACATGTTATAATTGTATTACAAAGTTTCATTAATTACACTAAAAGCACTTCTGCAAAAGAGTGCTTATTTTTTTTGAATTCATTAATATATATGAACTATTAAGAACATTACTCAACACACTTTAAAATTGATTTAAATAGGTCTTTTTAACAACCTAAATCATATGATATAATAAAAAAATAGAAGTGTACTGCCAATACACTTCTATAGTTATAACTAAGCATTCTCATGTCGGGGAGTGCTTTTTTCATTTTTCCAAACAATATTATTTACTTCATCAATAATTATCAAATCAATCTCATTTTCTTCTAATATTTCTGTTGCAGTAAAAATTAGATTATCTAAGTCAAAACTTCGAGTTATTTCTAGTTGATTGTTGTTTAGAGTTCTTTTTAGTATGTAAGTCTTAAAACACACTTATATCACCTCTCATATTTATAAAAAAATTAAACATATATTAGCCTCTAAAATAGTTACATTAACTTGTGTTTTTAATAAACTTGTATTTACTCTTTTTTATCTAAAAGTATATTTATGAGCAAATATGCAACAAATAAAAAAATCTCAATGACACATAGTGTTATAGCTATAACTAGAAGTGATTGATTTTTCCATGCACTATAAGCTATGATGAAAAGAAATGTAAAAGCGCATAATGTATAATTCATAATTTTAACTAATATATGACTTGTTTTCATTGTTAAGTATAAGTCTCTTTCATCTGCATTATCTTGTAATTCTTCAACAATGCCTTTTTTTGAAAAAGCATTGTAAAAATTAAAGATTGCTATTGTAATTAAAAGGAATGATGAAATTAGGAATCTTTGTTCTTTTAAAATGCAGTAAATAACTATGCTAGCACAGCATAACATAGAAGCTATAACAGCTACTATAAAACCTCGTCTATTCTTTACCTTCATGTTTTTTGTCCTCCATTTCTTTATTTTCTTTTAAACAACATAGTTCTTCAATAGTTATACCAAACACTTGTGCCATACGATAAGCAAGCATAAGAGAAGGACTATATTGCTCTTTTTCAATAGAAATAATTGTTCTGTTTGATACATGGACTAAATCAGCAAGTTGTTGCTGTGTTAAACTCATATTTGTTCGAAATTCTCGCACTTTTGTTTTCATTCCATACCCTCTCTCTATATGAAGCTAACTTCATGTGAAGTTAGCTTCATAATATCCTAAAAAGAGTAAAATGTCAATTTTTTTTAGAGAAAAGATAAAAATAAACTAAAAAAGTAGAATATATTGTAAATTTTACCTGTAGTTTTTGTATTAAAAAGTTCCTACTATTAGTTTAAGTTAAATTTTATGTTATATAGAAAGAAGGAATATATTATGCTAAATAAAAAATTACCAGATGCAGAATTAAAACTCATGAAATTTATTTGGAATTTGGGATACAAAACTGTAATATCAAAAGATGTTGCAGATGAAATGGATGAAAACTATGGGTGGAAACATACAACTACAATTACAATCTTAGCAAGATTAACTAAAAAGGTTTTTTAATATCTCAGAGAATTAGAAGACATGTACACTATACAGTATTAGTGAAAGAAAAAGAATATTTGAAATTAGAAAGAAAAAGAATTTTTTGAGGTTTACATAACAATCCTTTATCAGAAATAATTTCAAAGCTACATAAAGAGGAAATAACAGAAGACAAAATAACAGAGATATGAGAATAGATAAAAACTTGGAAAGATGAAGATTAATAGAGTAAAAGGTAGCTACTAATATAAGTGCTACCTTTTTATTGATATGGATAAAATATGGAAAAGTTATATAAAATTGTGGGTAAAATATTTTACTGATATCTAACTGACATTTGACCTTTAAAATTAAAAAAATATTGATTTTATTAAATAATAACTACTTGATTTAGTAAATACTAAAGGATATAGTAACTATATAGACAACAAAGCGAAAAGGAGTGTACAAACCTTGGAAAAACAGTATTTTACTACAGGTGAATTTGCAAAACTATGTGGTGTTTCTAAGCAGACGTTGATTTTTTATGATAAAATAGGGATTTTTTCACCTGAATATAAAGATAAAAACAATTATAGATATTATTCAGTATATCAGTACGATACATTAGATATATTACAATCATTAAGAGAAATAGGCATGAGTTTAGAAGAGATAAAAGAATATATAAAAAATAGAAGCCCTCAACATTGTGTAGAAATGCTTAAAGAAGAAGAAAAAAAGATAAAAGAGAAAATAAAAAAATTAAAACAAATAAGTTCTAAAATACAAAACCGGATAAATACTACAGTTGAAGGTATTTCTAAGATATATAATGAAGAAATTTATATATCCAATAGATGTGAAGAATACTTAGTATTATCAAGTGATTTGAGTAGTATAAATGATGGCAATTTTATGATGGAATTGATTGATTTTACAAATTACTGTAAGTCAAAAAATCTGTATCAGGGGTATGAACTAGGAGCAATAGTAAGTAATGAAAATATAAAAAATGGAGAATATTTAAGTATATCAAGTTTTTATTTAAAAATAGATAAAAAAATAAAAGATAAAAAGCTATATATAAAGCCAGAAGGAATGTATGTGTGTATAAAGCATATTGGGAGATATGAAGACTCATATAAGTCCTATGAAAAATTAAAAAAATATATATACGATAATAACTATAAAATTATTGGTAATTCATATGAAGAAAGTATACTTGACTTTTTTTGCGAAAATAATGAAGAAAATTATATGACTGAGATTTCAATTCAAATATCTATATAAGAATTAAAAATTAAAATAGAGGTATATTCACGTGATAAGTAATTTTACTTATCACCTGAATATACCTCTATTTTAATAATAAAGTATATGAATTTTTAAATAATACTTATAGGATAAAGTTTAATATTAACTAAATGCTAATTATACAAATAAATTATAAACAAAAGTTGTTAAAAAACAAACAACAAAAGCAAGTACAGTAGGCATTAAAAATCCTAAGGCAGTCCATTTTAAACTTCCAGTTTCTCTTTTTATAGTTAAAAGTGTTGTTGCACAAGGCCAATGAAGTAAGCTAAATAACATAACATTTAAAGCTGTTAAATAAGTCCAACCATGTTCTCTAAGAACTTGACCTAGAGCACTAAAGCTATCTAATTCTATCATAGAACCAGTTGCTAGATAAGCCATTAAAAGTATAGGTACAACTATCTCATTTGCTGGAAAACCAAGAATAAAAGCCATTAATATGAAGCCATCTAGGCCAATTAGTTTAGCTAAAGGGTCTAAAAAGTTTGCAACATGTGATAATATGCTCAAATCTCCTATATAGATATTTGCAAATATCCAAGTTATTACACCAGCAGGTATAGCCACCATTACAGCTCTTCCTAAAACAAATATTGTTCTATCTATTATAGAAGTATATAAAGTTCTACCTATTTGAGGAACTCTATAAGGAGGAAGTTCTAATGTAAATGTAGAAGGAACTCCTTTTAATAATGTTTTGGAAAGAGTATAAGAAACCAACAATGTTATTATAACTCCTAAAATTATTAATAAGGTTATACAAAATGCAGTTGCTATACTAGATACAAAAGAGCTAGTTACAACAGAGCTAAAAAATATTGTAGATATGGCTATTAAAGTAGGAAAACGACCATTACAAGGTACAAAGTTATTTGTAAGTATAGCAATAAGTCTTTCTCTTGGAGAGTCAATTATTCTACAACCAATAACTCCAGCAGCATTACATCCAAATCCCATACACATAGTCAGGCACTGTTTACCATGAGCACATGCTTTTTTAAATAGATGGTCTAAGTTAAATGCAACTCTTGGCAAATATCCAAAATCCTCAAGTAATGTGAATAATGGAAAAAAGATTGCCATAGGAGGTAACATTACAGAAATTACCCATGCTAAAGTTCTATATAATCCTAATACTAACATATCATTTAACCACAATGGACAATTAATACTATTTAATATATTTGAAATACTTGGTTCAAATCCAAGTAATAAATTAGATAATAAAGTGGATGGATAGTTAGCACCTTCTATAGTAATCCACAGTATAGTACCTAATAATAAGAGCATTATTGGAAGTCCAAATATTTTAGATGTTAATATTTTATCTACTTTTTCTTCTCTATCTGTTGGTTTTTTAGCATTATTAGAACAACACTTATCACTTAATTTTTTAGCATAATCATAATTGATTTTAGTAAATTCATCTCTAGTCTTCTGTTTGTTTATATCATTTGGAACTTTTTTCTTTACTTCGTTAATAGCATCTATAGAATCTTTATCTATATAATTACTCATAGATTCAAAAATACTTTCATCGCCATCAATAAGTCTAAGACCCAACCACCTAGAATTTATATTTGGCATGATATCATCTAACTCTGGTTGAATTGATTTTACTGTGTTTTCTATATTTTCGCTGTATTTTACTGGCTTATTATTAAACTTGTATCTATCAAAAGATACGTCATTTAAAATTTCTAATAGTTCACCCATACCAGAACCATTTCTTGCAGCAGTTAAAACAACTGGAATTCCAAGAGATTCCTCTAAGAAATCTTTATTAATATTAATACCTTTTTTTCTAGCTTCATCTATCAAATTTATACACAAAATGACTTTATCTGTGAGTTCCATTACTTGAAAAACTAAATTTAAATTTCTTTCAAGACATGTAGCATCACACACTACTATTACTGCATCTGGATTACCAAAGCATATAAAATCACGAGCTACAACCTCTTCTTGTGACAAAGCAAATAGAGAATATGTTCCTGGTAAATCTATTAATGCATACTCTGTATTTTGATATTTGAAATTACCACGAGCTGTAGCTACAGTTTTTCCTGGCCAATTTCCAGTGTGTTGTCTAAGTCCAGTAAGATGATTAAATACAGTACTTTTACCTGTATTTGGATTACCAGCTAGTGCAATTACAAACTGGTCTTCCTTGTTATCTATATCAAACATGTCTTTTAAAGAATTCATTTTAGTTGAGTTGTGTGTTAAACCCATATTAATATCCTCCTGCTAGAAAATTTTAAATGTCAGAAACTAATATTAGTCTACTTTCTTCTTGTCGTAGAGCTATCTTGCTACCTCTGATGTTGTAGACAGTTAAATTATTTTTTGGTCCTTTTCTAACTACATCTATAACAGCTCCTCTAGTAAGACCAAGCGCTAACATTCTCTCTCTTAAATTACCACTAGATAATATATCTTCAACTTTAACAGTTTTTTTCACTTGAATATCATTAAGGTTTTTCATAGTAGCACCTCCATGCATGAAATTTAGCCTGAGCTAATCTTCTTATTTTAAACTATGCACTATGCTATTACCTTGTTACTTTTTGCAAAAAAAAGATAGGCAATATGCCTATCACAAAGTTGGGTATAATTCTTACTTTTGGGGAAAGTAGAATATAGAATAAAAATTAACATTTTGAATCTATATAATTATTGAATTTTGATAATAAAAAAGTCAGAAAGCGCAAAAGCCTTCTGACTTATATAAGGTATTTTCAAATACCTAGATATCAATTCAATATTTAATTTATGATTTAATTATATATTAACAATGTTAGCTTGTCAACACTATAATCTCATTTTAATATGTTCAATACCTGCTTCATCATACACTTCTGAAATTTCTTTAAAACCACAAGATAAGTAAAGATTTTTTATGTAAGCCTGTGCTGATAAGGTTATATTATTTTCATGCAAATTAACCTTTATAAAGTCTATAGCACAGTCCATCATTTTCTTTGCCAAGCCCTTTTTTCGATGAGTAGAAAGAACTAAAACCCTACCAATAGAAACATCATTATAAGAGCTATATTTTTTAGGGATTATTCTGGCATAAGCACAAATCAACCCATTCTCTTCTAAAAATATATGATAAGAGTTTTTGTCTACATCATCATAATCATTTAATGAAAATATCCTCTGTTCGCATGCAAATACTTCATATCTTGACTTTGCTATTTCGTAAAACTCATTTAGACTTAAATCATTAAAGTGTTTTATTTTAAACATAATAATTACCTCCTAAGTATATTAAAACCAAATATTAAGATATATTATACCATTTTATAATTTTTAACAGTAATACTTTTATTAAAATAGGTATGTGTTAAAAATATTTTAAAAAAGTGTTATACTGTATTAAAAACAAAATATTAGTTAGAAAAATTATGGTTTGTGGAGGAAGTTGTTTTGAATACTACCAAAAAATTAACTGAAGCGGCTTTATTGTCGTCTTTATTTATAGTAATAACAATTATAGCTGTAGGGACTGGGTTTGGATATGCCATTTATTTAGATTTTATAGTGCCAATATTTTTTTGTATAATATGTTTAAAGTGTGATTTAAAGTATACTGTTTTATCTGGAGTTATATCTCTTTTAATAATTTCCTTGGTGCTTGGAAATTTGGGAACTGCTATTTGGGCAAGTCAGAGTGTATTACTTGGTATAATATGTGGTTATTTGATAAGTAAATCATCAACAGTTATGGATGATTTAGTATATGGTTCAATTATTGGAGTCATTATAATGGTTTTTATTGATATATATGCTTCAGCATTAATAGGATACAGTTTTATGAGAGAATTTCAGGGATATAGTAAATTGATTTATTTTAATGAATACTCAGATTCTATTTTTTACTTACTGATAGCACTGTTTCCTTTTGGAATGGTTTTTTGTATATACTTTTTAAGTTTGATTATGGGACATAAATTACATATTTTAAACTCTAATGCATTAAAAAAGTTTCTAGTGTTTAAGAGTTTTAGATTTTTAAATCAATTTTTATGTTGCTCAAAGAAAGTTTTTTATATGTGTGTGTTTTATTTAACTATTTTTGAAGTTACAAATATATTAAATATTAAAACTGAGTTAGTTTACTTAAAAACAATTTTTATATCAATTGGATATTTGTGTATGTATTTTGTTATTAGAGATTCCTGTATGTCACTACAAAATTTTATAATAACTAAATTTGGAAAAGTAGCATACGCTAGAATTTCTTTTTTGATAGTAGTTATATCTTTATTTCTAATGTTTAAGATAACTGTTATGGGATTAATAATTATAAATGCATTTTTAAATAAGAAAATGAATATAAGATTGACTCAAATTAATATTGTCGATAAACAAATAAATATTTTAATTGAAAAATAAACTTTATGCATTGGTAAAAAATATAAAAAAGTAGTATAATGTAAAAAAACATGTATATAATAATAAAAAAGGTTGACAAAATGTAAAAATAATAATATATTATGAGTAAGTTAAGAAAAATTTCTTGTAATTGATGAAATAATCTGAATATATAAGTGCTGTGAAGAGAAGAAGTAGAGCTGAATTTTATTTAACAGAGAGTTCCAGTTTGGTGAAATGGAATAAATTGATTTAGTTTGAATACATCTTGGAGCAATATCTCTGAAAGATAACAACCACTAAGAGATATCGGAATAGTACACGTTATAGTACATGAGTAAACAAATTATACTCTACAGAGATTAATATCGTGAGATATTAGTGAACTAAGGTGGTAACACGTAAGCAATGCTTTCGTCCTTTTAATAGGATGAGAGCTTTTTTTATTATAAAAATAAAAATCATAGATTATATAAATATTTTAGGAGGAATGAAAATGAAATCAATAGACGAGCAAATGCGAATCATTATGAAAGGTGTAGACGACTTAATAGACGAAAAAGAGCTAAGAGAAAAACTTATTAAATCAGAAAAAGAAGGAAAACCTATGATAGTAAAATTGGGGTTAGATCCAAGTGCTCCAGATATACACTTAGGTCATACAGTAGTTCTTAGAAAGATGAAACAATTACAAGATTTAGGTCATCAAATAGTAATTATAATTGGAGATTTTACAGGTAAAATTGGAGACCCAACTGGAAAATCTAAAGCTAGAAAAGCTTTAACAACAGAGCAAGTTCTTGAAAATGCAAAAACTTATCAAGAACAAATATTTAAAGTTTTAGATAAAGAAAAAACTATTGTAAGATTTAATAGTGAATGGCTAGCTAAATTAAACTTTGAAGATGTAATAAAATTAGCTGCAACTATTACTGTTGCGAGAATGTTGGAAAGAGAAGATTTTAAGAAGAGATATGAAGGACAAATGCCAATATCAGTGCATGAATTTTTCTATCCATTGATGCAAGCATATGATTCAATAGCATTAGAAGCTGATATAGAGCTTGGTGGAACTGACCAAAGATTTAACTTATTAATGGGAAGATCTTTACAAAGAGAATTTGGTATGGAATCTCAAATAGTAATAATGATGCCTTTAATAGAAGGTTTAGATGGAAAAGAAAAAATGAGTAAGAGTTTAGGTAACTATATTGGAATAGATGAAGAAGCTGGAATAATGTACCAAAAATCTATGGAGATTCCTGATGAACTTATAGTTAAATACTATAATTTAGTAACTGATGTTCATCCTGATGAAGTTAATAAAATTGAAACTCAGTTAAAAGATGGTTCAGTAAATCCAAGAGATATAAAAATGAATCTAGCAAGAGAAATAGTAACTTTATACCATGGAGAAGAAGCTGCTAAAGAAGCTGAGGAAAGGTTTAAATCTGTATTCCAAAAAGGTCAAATACCTGAAGATATACAAACAATTCAAGTTAAACAAGAAGAATTTGATTTAATTGAAGTATTAGTTTCTAATGAGATTGTTAAAAGTAAGAGTGAAGTTAGAAGATTAGCATCTCAAGGTGGAGTAAAAGTAAATGGTGAGAAAGTGGAAGATTTAAGTACAGTTGCTAAAGAAAGCGAACTTGTTGTTCAAATAGGAAAGAAAAAATTTGTAAAAATAGAGTTAGTAAAGTAAAATAAAAGCAAGTTCGTTGGTTATATAAAAGTATAATCAATGAACTTGCTTTTTTATTATATTAAGGTTTTAAATTGGTAACCATTATCTTTAAAATATGTTATAATTTGGTCTAGTGCATTTACTGTTTCTTGCTTTCCATAAGTATCATGCATTAAAAGTACAACTATTTCTTTACCTTCAGAAGATTTCTTTGCATGTTCAAATAACTCTTGAGCATTTTTCTTTTTACCTTCTGCATCAGCATTTAGAGCATTCCAGTCTATTGATGCCATATTTTTTTCTTTTAAGTAGTTACCTAAAGGTTCCATATTTTTCCATGACATATATCCACCTGGGCATCTAACTACATGTGATGAAAAATTCTTTCCTAGAACTTTTTTCATGGCTTCATCTGTTTTATTAAGTTCATTTACAAATGTATCAAGATTTAGGCTTCTGCCAGGGTATAGTTTTTTGTAGTCATGAGAATATGAGTGATGAGCTATTGCATTTCCCTCATCAAATGTTCTTTTTAAAATTTCATTGGCACCTTTTCGTTCAAGAGAATCCCCCTTAATAAAGAAAGTTCCTTTAACATCGTGTCTTTTTAAGATATCTAGGACTTGTGGAGTATTAGTAGTAGATGGTCCATCATCGAATGTAAGGAATACTATTTTTTCTCCATTATTTGAATAGTCGTATTTGTTAAGTTTATCCCAAACTGATTTTGCGTCATATCCATATTCTTTTGCAGCTTCTTTTTTTGCACCAATGATAGGCTCATTTTTTTCTTTTTCAATTCTTTCTTTTTCTAATTTTTCAGCTTTAAGCTTTTCTTGAGTTTCTTTAATTTCTCTTTTCTTGGACATATCCGCCCATGCCATAGAAAAAATACCAATAACTATTACAACAATTATAGTAAGTGCCATAGTTTTCTTTTTTCTTTTTTTTACCATGATTTCAACATTCCCCCTTTTTGTCGAATTGTATCAAAAATATATTATAATTATATCGAAGAAAGTAGAAAAAGTAAACCGACAAAGTTGTAACTAAAATAACTAAAGTGTAACTTATACAACATTATTTGCATAATATTAAAGTATCCTAGATATTGAAATTATCTATAAAAAAATTTAATATAAGTAAAAAAAATATAAAAAAGGTAAAAATTTATTAAAAAGGTGTTTACAAAAAATGATTAATATATTAATGTTAAATAGTGGATATAAATCTAGATTTAAAATACTGAAAAAATTTACTATAACTATATAAATTTATAGTAATGCTTATAGAAAAACTCTCTTGCTGTTTAGGGGGTTTATAATTTTGCAAAAAAATAAAAAGGAGGGGGCTTTATTGAAAAAATACTTTGGAGAAATAGGACTAATATTCATAGCAATTATATGGGGAAGTGGCTTTGTAGCAACCCAATTTGCACTAGACGGTGGGCTTACACCTCTACAAATAATAACTATAAGATTTTTCTTGGCAGCTGTAATTATGAATTTATTATTTTTTAAACAAATTCGTGCCAATATGGGAAAGCATTTATTAAAAGCAGGAGGGCTTTTAGGAATATTTTTATTTTTAGCCTTTACAGTACAAACCATTGGACTTATGTACACTACACCATCTAAAAATGCATTTATAACAGCAGCAAATGTTGTAATAGTTCCATTCATAGGATTTATACTTTATAGAAGAAAACTAGATAAAATAGGATTAATAAGTAGTTTAGTAGCTCTTGTAGGTATAGGTATACTTTCTTTAGAGGCTGATTTCTCTGTTAATTTTGGAGATTTTTTAACACTTATATGTTCATTTGGATTTGCATTTCATATATTCTTTACTAGCGAATTTGCTAAAGATAACAATCCAATGGCATTAACAGCTATTCAATTTACTGTAGCATTTTTACTGTCTTTAGTAGTTCAGACATTTGCAGGACAGTTGAAAATGGAAGCTGAATTGTCTGGATATATGGGAACTATATATTTAGCTATATTTAGTACTTCAATAGGGTTTTTATTCCAAACTATATGTCAAAAGAGAGTTGATGGAACTAGAACAGCCATAATACTATCTACTGAAGCTATATTTGGGACTATATTTTCTATAATAATTTTAAAAGAACCTATTACAGCCAAATTAGTTATTGGTAGTATATTGATATTTGGTGCAATTATAACAGCAGAAACTAAATTATCATTTTTAAAAAGTAAAAAAGTAGAACTTAAAGAGTCAAAAGATTCTTCACTAGAAAGTATTTAAATAGACAATTGTTTCCTAATTAATCAAATAAAGTATATATTATGTAGAAATTTGACATCAAAACTTAGTTGATACCAATGTTTCAAAGTGATAAAATTAATTAGGAAATAAATTTTATTTTTAGTGTTTAAACTATAGTACATGGGGTATATATATTCTTGTAGCAAGTTATTAAACTTTAAAATAAAAATTTAATTAATATAAAATTGGGAGGAATTTAATTATGAAAAAATTTGTTTGTACAGTATGTGGATATATACATGAAGGAGATGCTGCACCAGCACAATGTCCAGTATGTAAAGTTGGAGCTGATAAATTCGAAGAAATGAAAGGTGAAATGGTTTGGGCTGACGAACATAGAATAGGAGTAGCTCAAGGTGTGGATGCAGAAATAATCGAAGGATTAAGAGCTAACTTTACTGGTGAATGTACAGAAGTAGGAATGTATTTAGCAATGAGTAGACAAGCTGATAGAGAAGGATATCCAGAAGTAGCAGAAGCATATAAGAGAATAGCTTTTGAAGAAGCTGAACATGCTGCTAAATTTGCAGAACTTCTTGGAGAAGTTGTAGTTGCAGATACAAAAGAAAACTTAAGAGTTAGAGTTGACGCTGAATATGGTGCAACTGATGGAAAATTAAAGTTAGCTAAGAGAGCTAAAGAATTAGGATTAGATGCTATACATGATACAGTACATGAAATGTGTAAAGATGAAGCTAGACATGGTAAAGCATTCTTAGGATTACTAAATAGACATTTTGGAAAATAATAATTAAAAACATAGATTAAAAGGAGAAACTTTGGTTTCTCCTTTTTTAAATTATACAAAAAATATAAAAAAATCTTTGTAATAAAAGGGTGAAGATAATATGAAATCGGTATCTGTTAGAAGCTGTAAAAATTATGAGTATGAAAATGTAAGATTTTCTATTGAAAAAATTTTAGATGACATTGGAGGGCTTAACAAGTTTGTAAAAGAAGGAAGTAAAGTACTTGTAAAACCAAATCTACTGATGAAAAAAAAGCCTGAAGAAGCTACAACTACTCATCCTATGGTAGTAAGGGTTGTATGCGAAAAGCTTTTAGAATTAAACTGTGATGTAGTAGTAGCAGATAGTCCTGGTGGACCATATAATCAAGCCTCTCTTAAAAGTATATATAAGACATCTGGAATTGAAAAGGTAGCAAATGATTTAGGTATCAAATTAAATTATGATGTTTCAGATGTTAAGATACATAGTGAAAAAGCGCATGCTCTTAAATATATGGATATTATTAAACCAGTAATAGATGCTGATTATGTAATAAATCTTTGTAAATTAAAAACACATGTGATGGCAACTTTTACTGGTGGAACAAAAAACTTATATGGATGTATAGCTGGATTAAAAAAAGCAGAAATACATTATAGATTTCCTACAGAGGAATTATTTTGTGAAAATGTACTTTTAGATATTTGTGATTATGTAAATCCGACACTGACAATTATGGATGGAATTGTAGGGATGGAAGGGGATGGTCCTTCAGCAGGAAACCCTAAAGAAATAGGTGTTTTATTAGCATCACAAAATCCATATGCTATAGATGTTGTTGCATGTAAGATTATAGGTTTGCTTCCAAATAAAGTTGCTACAATTAGAGGGGCTATTAAAAGAGAGTATATAAAAGAAGACTTTTTAGATATTGAGATTGTAGGAGAAGATATAAAGGATTTAATTATAAAAGATTATAAGGTACCAATTGTAAGTAAAGATTTAAGGCTATTTTCTGTAAAATTGCCAAAATTTTTAAATGAACCTATTTCAAAACTTATAACACCAAAGCCAGTGGTTAGATTTAAGGATTGTATAAAATGTGGAAAGTGCAAGGAAGCTTGTCCTGCAAATACCATAGAGATAGGGAATAGAGGTGCTCTTATAGATTTAAATAAATGTATAAGATGTTACTGTTGTCATGAACTTTGTCCTAAAAAGGCTATTGATGTCAAACGTAATTTTGTATTTAAGTATGTAAAATAATGTATAATATTATATGAGTCTATATAAATGAAAATTATAAAGGAGAAATAACATGATTTTAATTAAAAATGGTAGAGTGATAGACCCTAAGAGTCAAAGAGATGAGAAAATAGATTTAATTATAAAAGAAAATAAAATCTATAAAATAGGTAATTTTGATGAAAATGATGAATTTGAAAAAATAATAGATGCTAGTGGGAATATAGTTGCACCTGGATTAGTAGATGTACATGTACATTTTAGAGACCCAGGATTTACATATAAAGAAGATATAGATAGTGGAGCTAAATCTGCAGCTAGAGGTGGATTTACAACCGTTATATGTATGGCAAATACTGACCCAATTGTAGATAATGAAGATACTTTTAACTATGTGAAGGAAAAAGCAAAAAATGCATGTATAAATGTTTTACAAGCAGCAGCTATAACAAAAGGTTTTGAAGGTAAAGAGTTAGTGGATATGGAAAATCTTAAAAAGGCTGGAGTTCCAGGATTTACTGATGATGGATTACCTTTAATGGATAGCAGTCTAATTATGGAAGCAATGATTAAGGCAAAAGAGTTAGATGTACCACTTAGTTTTCATGAAGAAGACCCTTCTTTAGTTGGAAATCCTGGTGTAAATGCAGGAAAGATAGCTTCAGAGCTTGGTCTAAAAGGTGCATCGAATGTAGCAGAAGATGTAATGGTTGCTAGAGATTGCATGTTAGCACTAAAAACTGGTGCTAAGATTGATATACAACATATAAGTTCTGGGGTTTCTGTTGATATGGTTAGATTTGCAAAATATCTTGGAGCAAACGTAGTTGCAGAAGCTTCACCACATCACTTTACACTGACTGAGGAAGATGTATTAGAGTTTGGAACAAATGCAAAAATGAATCCGCCTTTAAGAACTAAGTGGGATAGAGATAAGATTATAGAAGGATTAAATGATGGTACTATTGAGATAATAGCAACAGACCATGCACCTCATAGTAAAGAAGAAAAAGATAGAGAGTTTATAAAAGCTCCAAGTGGTATTATAGGGCTTGAAACTTCGTTGTCTCTTGGAATAACAAACTTAGTATATAAAAATCATCTTAGTATGATGCAGTTAATAGAAAAAATGTCTACAAATCCTGCAAAACTATACAATTTAAATGTTGGTTTTATAGAAGAAGGAGCAGTAGCAGATATTGTTATATTTAATCCTGAAGAAGAATGGATAGTTGAAGATTTTGCTTCTAAAGCTGACAATTCCCCATTTAGAGGTAAATCTCTATATGGGAAAGTTAATTATACTATATGTAATGGAGAAGTTGTATACAACGCTTAAGGTTGTGTTTTAAGGGTGGTGAATACAGTGATTGAAAGCAAAAGATTATATATTAGACAAATGAATCATAGTGATTTTAAGGAAATAAGTAAAATGTTACAAGATTCAGAAGTAATGTATGCATGGGAACATGCTTTTTCTGATGAAGAAGTTACAGAATGGATTGATAGAAATATACAGAGATATAATAATGATGGATATGGATATTTTATTGTTATAGATAAGTATATAGATAATGTAGTGGGGCAAATAGGCCTTATAAAACAGGACATAGGGTTAGGAATAGGTTATATAGTAAAAAGAGAATATTGGAATCAAGGTTATGCTACAGAAGGTGCTACTATATGTTATGCTATTAGAAACTTAAATGTAGATACTTTAGTAGCAGATATCAGACCTGAAAATATAGCATCTATAAATGTGGCAAAAAAACTAGGTATGAAGAAAATATCTGAGTGCGACAAGATTTATAGAGGACAAGTAATGAAACATGATGTCTACCAATTAAAAGTAACAGGATTAACTACAAAAATTGTTGAAATAGTAGATTATAATCCAAATTGGAAGTATGAGTTTGAAAAATTAAAATCTACACTAGAAAAGACTCTAGGTAATTCGATTTTGAAAATAGAACATGTTGGTAGCACATCTGTTGAAGGGCTTTCTGCAAAACCTAGATTAGATGTTGATATAATAATTGGAGACTATAGCTACTTAAATGATGTTGTCAGTAAACTAAAAAAATTAGGGTATAAACATCTAGGCAATTTAGAAGTAGAAGGAAGAGAAGCATTTTCTTATGAGACAACTAGTTTCATGGAGCATAATTTATATGTATGTCCTAAAGATGGGAAAGGATATTTAGAGCATATTAAATTTCGAGAGTATTTGAGACTAAATCCAGATAAGGTTAAAGAATATTCTGACTTAAAAAAGAAGCTAGCAAAACTTTATAGGTATGATGTTAACTCTTATTGTGATAACAAAACAGATTTCATAAGAGGCATAATAGATTAGATATTAATATTAAAAATATTTAAAGCAAATAATTCATTAGTAATTTTGAAAATAACAATGCACTATTATATTTGATTTGAAAAAGATTAAGTTCTTAATCTATCATATATAATAGTGCATTAAATATTTAAGCATGTTTTAGAAAACAATTTAAAAATAATAACTTATTAATGGAAATACTATTTATAAATTGCCTTTATAGGGTCTAGTTTAGAGGCTTTAAAGGCTGGTATTAAACCAAATACAACTCCAGTTAATATAGTAGCCAAAATAGCATAAAGTAAGCTATTTAAGCTAGGAATTGCTTCAAATCCAATGTATTTAGAAACATAGTTAGTAGCAATAAATCCAACTATAGTTCCTAAAATTCCTCCACATACCGTTATAAAAACAGCTTCAACTAAAAATTGAAATAATATAGACCTAGGTTTTGCACCAATAGCACGTCTTATACCAATCTCTCTTTGTCTTTCCATAACTGATACATACATTATATTCATTACACCAATACCACCAACAAACATTGCAACTACAGTTATTATAGATACATATTTATTGACATTAGAATTGATGCTTTCAAGATAAGCTGTTTGTTCAGTTGGGTCTGGTGTAGTATAAGAACCATTGATACCAGGATGCATTTCATATAGTTTAGCTATAATATTGTTTGCAACTTCATTCACATTATATCCTTTAGAACAAACTAAGTCTAACTGATAAATTTCAGTGGAGTAAGAGTTTTGACTCATTAGACTATCAAAAGCTTTTTTAGGTATAAGAGAAGTTATAAATTGCATATCTTGATAACCTCCTAAAAATCCTCCAGCTTGTTGTTGGTTAGAAGAATCATCCAATACTCCAATTATTTCAAATATAGTTCCATTTACATTAATACCATGGCCTAAAGCGTCTTCTGGATTTTCAAAAATTTCACTTGCACTTTGCTGTGTAAGTAGAATTACCTTTCTTTTTTCATCATCCAAGGAAAAATCTCTACCACAGATTAAATTTATTTTTGAATCTTTTTTTACTGGTCCAACTTCCACATAAGTCGTTTTTTTATCAAAAGATGCCTCAGAAGAATAAGTTGAATCAAGATTAAATCCATCTCTTGCAGGAGCAATTCTTTCTACACCTTCAACAAATGATAATTCTTCTAAATCTTTTGCATTGAATGGCTTTAAAAATATACTCATATCATTGGTAAGACCTGTGTTATCAGCTGATTCAAATGAAATAGTAGTTTTATTAGGATTAGCGTTATTTACAGATTTCTTGATTTCTTTTTGAAATCCATTACCTATAGAACTAACAAGTATTACTGAAGTTATTCCTATAATAATCCAAAGTAAAGCTACAAAGACACGAAGCTTGTGCCCCTTTAAATTAGCCAAAGAATTTTTTAATAAGCCCATGATTACACCTCCGAAGTAAACACACCATCTTTAAGTCGTATGACCTTAGTTGCATACTTAGTCAAATCCTGATCATGTGTAACCATTATTATAGTCTTGCCTTGTTCATTAAGTTCTGTCAAAAGTTCCATAATTTCCCTGCTAGTTTCACTATCCAATGCTCCAGTTGGTTCATCAGCAAAGATTATTTGAGGGTCATTTGCCAAACAACGTGCAATAGCTACACGTTGTTGCTGACCACCAGATAATTGAAGAGGTTTTTGTTTGATTTTATCTAAAAGCCCAACAGATTTTAGTTTGCTCTTAACAATTTCTTCTCTTTCAGATTTTTTTAATATTTTATTGTAAATTAGAGGTAGCTCTACATTTTGATATATATTTAAAGTTTCTATTAAATTAAATTGTTGAAAAACAAAACCAATATTGATATTTCTAAAAACAGAACGCTCATTTTCACTGAGATTAGTTACATCTGTGCCATCAAATATATATCTTCCTTCGTCAAACACATCAAGAAAACCTAAGATGTTAAGTAAAGTGGTTTTACCACTACCAGATTTACCCATTATCATGACAAATTCTCCAGATTCAATTTCTAAATTTAAGGATTTTAAAACATGTAATTCATCTTTCCCTACTTTGTAATATTTTTGAATATTTTCTAATTTAATTAACATATGTAAATTAATTCACATCCATATTAACTTCTTTTAAATTTTTGTCTGGAGTAGCATCTCCATTATTATTAGAGCCAGCAGTTACACCATCACCTTGAACTGGGTCTCCTTCTTTCATTTCTTTAGTAGGGTATTTTATTACTATATCACCTTGTTCAAGACCGCCTCTAATTACAGCAAAGTCATTATTTTTACTTGCAACATCTACAATTTGTTTTTTCAAGATTCCATCTAAGTCTTTAAATACATATGAGTGTTTTTTATCCTTAAGTACACAAGATGCTGGTATTTTAAAGCTTGAGTTAGCTACTTCAAGTGATGCTTGAAGATGGAATCCATTTGTCAACCCTTCTTGGTTATCAAATGCTATGTTTATATCATAATAAGATAAAGTACTTTGTTGAGCTCCCATCTCGCTACTTGGAGTAGATGGCTTATCAGATATAAAACTTATTCTACCAGTAAGATTTTGGTCAGTTGAGAAAACTAATATATTAACCATTTGGTCAATTTTCATCTTAGGTAAATCTTGTTCACTTGCTTGCCCCTTCATATAAAACTCTAGACCTTGAATAGTCATAAATGAAGCTGGTTGCTCTGGATTTCCAGTTTGGTCATTTAAGTATACAGTACCATCAAAAGGAGCAGTAGTTCTATCATATGCTTTCTTATCTAAAGAAGCTATCTGAGAGTTTAAAGCTGTTATTTGTGCATTTATAGAAGCTATAGCATCTCTATTTTCATCAATATTTGCAAGTGATATCTTTTGTTTTTTATATTGGCTAAGTTGTGATTTTAGACTATCTATTTCTGCTATTATAGTTGGATTTTTAGCAGTAAAAAGAAGGTCTCCTTGATTTACCTTTTGCCCATTTGTAACATTTACATCACTTAACTCATAATCTCCAGAAATATTAAAGTCTTTAGTTTGCTTAGGAACAACCATACCATTTATAAATATTTTTTCGTTTTCTGGAATAGTGTATGTTTCTATGAAGTTTTCATTAGTTTGTAATTCAGTATTTTTTGAATCGACATAAGCAAGTACCCCTAATATTAAAAGTATGATTATCACGATTCCTGCATAGATTTTAAATCTCTTGTTTTTAAAAGGATTATTTTTAAAACCTTTATTTTTAGCTTTGAAATTATTACTTCCAAAGCTAGTATTTTTAAAGCTATTACTCTTAAAGCTACTATTTCTAAATTTTTTATTTTTAAATTTTTTTAGAAAAGACATGTTTTCCTCCTTTGTATAAAAACTACTTATTATATACTGGGATGTACATATAGAATCATTATAAGAAGCATGTTGAATATAAGTCAAATGAAAATAACTTATCAATATATAAGATACTATAGATAATCTTTGAATGTAATAGTAATTTTTGTATATTGATTGTACTCTGAATCTACATCAATTTTATGGCCAAGTTTGTCACAAAGTTCTTTTACTAAATAAAGACCAAGCCCTGTAGATTTAGTGTTATTTCTTCCATTATTACCTGTAAATCCCTTATTGAATATTCGATTTAAATCTTCCTTTTTTATACCACAGCCAGTATCTTCCACCCTTAATTGTAAATAATTTTTGTGGGTTTTGCAATAGATAGATATATTATCTTCTATTGAGGCATATTTTAGGGAATTATTTAATAATTGCTCGAATATGAAGTGAAGCCATTTTTCGTCTGATAAAACTGTATAATTCAAATTATTTAAGTTTAAAATTATTTTTTTTGAGATAAAATATTTTGAATATTTTCTTATAATATCTCTAAGAATATTTTCAATATTTACTTCTTGAATCAAAAAATCTTTATGAAAATCTTCAAGTCTAGATAAATATAAAATTCTTTCAACAGAATTTTCAATTCTAAATATCTCTTTATCAATATCATCTGAAATTTTTTCTTCGATTAAATCTTCGTTTTGTTCAAGTACTAGTTTAATTATTGCTATAGGTATTTTTATATCATGTACCCACATACTCATAATTTCTTTATTTTCTTCAAATTTCTTAGTATTGATATCTATTATATCATCACACTGGTTTTGATAACCTTTAATTATATCCAAATATATTTTTTCTTCATTTGTACATTTAACTAATTCTATATCATTAGTACTAACTTTGAATGTATTATTTTTAATTTTCTCTAAAAATCTATTTTTCTTAATGTAGCCAGTAAGTATATATATAAATGAAAATACTATATTTACAATTAATATGTATACAATAGTATCTACTAAGAGAGCATCAATAGGAGAAAATATAATAACTGCTATCGTAAAAAGTAAGAAACCAAAGTTGTATACTAAAAATTCGAGTTTATCTTTGAGAAAATCTTTAAAACTCATAAATTCACCTACTTAAAACTATTTTAACTGATTATATAACCTAATCCTCTTTTAGTTTCTATAAAGTCTTCCAATCCAATTTCACTTAATTTTGAACGTATTCTGTTTACATTAACAGTGAGAGTATTATCATCTACAAACCAATCATTATCCCATAATTTTTTCATAAGTTTATTTCTACTAACTATTTTACTTTTATTCCTCATAAGTTCATGAAGAATTTTAATTTCATTTTTGGTTAGCTCAATAGTACTATCTTTATAACATATAGTTGCAGTTGATAAATCCAAAGTAACCCCATTATGGACAATTTTATTTGAATTATTATCAACAAAATTATAAGTTCTTCTTAAAAGAGCATTTACTTTAGCTATTAAAACATCTATAGAAAATGGTTTTTGTATATAATCATCTGCGCCTAGATTTACACCCATTATCACATCCATATTAGAATTTCTTGAAGAAATAAATATTATTGGAACTTTGGAAATTCTTCTTATCTCATTACACCAATGAAATCCATCATAAAATGGAAGATTTATATCTAATAAAACCAATTGTGGTTTATAATGCTTAAATTCTTCTATTATGTTTTCAAGATTTTCTATTTGATAGACAATATGTCCCCATTTAGAAAGACAATCTGCTATTTGATGTTTTAATGAAACATCATCTTCAATTACCATTATTTTAAACATTTTTACCTCCTAATCCAGAATAGTTATATTAACATAACTATATTTTACTTGATAAGTTCAAACATTTCTACCTTATAATTTAAAATAATTATATTAATATAACTATATTTTACTTGACAAATTATATTTTAAATATAATTCTAGTAAAAAGGAAGAAATATAATTAATACTTACAGAAATGTAACATTATATTAATATAAGTAAATGGTTAAAAACTACTTTAATATATATAATATATTTATAAGAATTGGAAAATGAGCAATTATGTTGAGGAGTGGTAAGTAATTATGGAAGAAATATTAATTGTTGAAAATATAAAAAAAGAGTATGGTAGAAAAGGCTCAAAATATGAAGCTTTAAAGGGAATAAGTTTTAAAGTTTATAAAGGCGAATTTGTAGGTATTATGGGTTCATCTGGAGCTGGAAAATCAACTCTTTTGAACATTATTTCTACAATAGATTTGCCTTCATCAGGAAATGTTTATATAGAGAATAAGAATATTATTAAAATGAAACAAAATAAATTAGCCGACTTTAGACGTGATAATCTTGGATTTGTATTTCAAGACTCTAACCTTTTAGATACATTAACTATAAAAGAAAATATAATGCTACCTCTTTCTTTAAAAAATGAAAAAGTATCAGTAATAGAAAGTAGAATAAAAGAAGTTTCAAAATCACTAAATATAGAATCAGTATTAGATAAATATCCTAATGAAGTCTCAGGTGGACAAAAACAAAGAGGCGCTGTTTGTAGAGCAATAGTAACAAAACCATCATTAATACTTGCAGACGAGCCTACAGGAGCATTAGATTCTAAATCTGCAAGGGATTTATTAAATTCTCTAGTAAAATTAAATAAAGATAACGATTCAACAATATTAATGGTAACACATGATGCTATAAGTGCAAGTTTTTGTAGTAGAATACTCTTTATAAAGGATGGAATAATCTTTACAGAACTTATAAAAGGAGAAAGCACAAAAGAATTCTATAATAAAATACTAAATACAGTTTCCTTAATTGGAGGAGTTAATAAAAATGAGTTTATTTAAAATTGCTATAAAAAATATAAAAAAGAACTTTTTAAGCTATTTTATGTACTTCGTTTCAATTGTATTTAGTGTATTTATATTCTTTAGTTTCAAGTCAATAGAGTACAATGAAGCCTTAAATTTACTTGGTAGAAAAACTAAAATAGGTATTAATACAAGTTCAATTGTAATAGTGGTATTTGTTTTTTTGTTTATATATTATTCAAATTCATTTTTCTTTAATAGACGTAGGCAAGAGATAGGTACTTATAGCTTGATTGGAATGAGAAAAAATCAGATAGGCAGAATATTTTTATATGAAACTTTTTTGATGGGAATCTTTGCAATATTAATAGGAATATCTTTAGGTTTTTTATTTTCAAAGCTTATGACAATGATTCTTGTAAAATTAATTAAAGAGATTATAGTAGTAAAGATGACTTTAAGTATAAGGGCTTTAATTCAGACATTAGGAATATTTTTAATAATATTTGTAGTAATTGGAATGAGAAATATTATAGTTATTAGGAATAAAAAAATTGTAGAGTTATTTAAGAAGTCACCAGAAAAATATACAAATAAAAGATTTATAAAGCTAAAGGGAACTCTTGGAGTTTTACTGATAGTATTTTCTTATTTAATGTCAGTTAGTCATTTCATTGTTGAAAACATAATGTTTTCAGCTTTTATATTAATTACAATAATACCAGGTACTTTTTTATTTTTTTCATCAATAATGTCGATAATTATAGATGTTGCTAAGAAGAAAAAAAGTTTTTATTACAAGGGAAGAAATCTAATTGCATTTTCAGAACTTGGATTCAAATTAAAGAATAATAGCAGAGTATTGGCAATAATAGCAATATTAATAGCTACAAGTGTAACTATGTTAGGATTTACAATATCAATTTATTACGATATAGATAGAAATATAAATGAAAACTACAAGTATAGTTATACTATAAATGCAGAAAATTCTCTTGTAAATAATGAAATCGATAAGCTGCTATATAAATATAAAGAAGATGATAAGGTGCTTTTTGATAAGACAGTAGAGTTTATAAGTAGAGATGTAAATTTTAAATTGTACTATAAAAAAGGAGGAGTTTATAGAGAAAATACAGTGATTGTAGATTTTATTAAAGAAAGTGATTTTAAGAAATTAAGACAATATCAAAACAGTAATTATGAAGAATTAACTTCAGAAGAGCATGTATATTATGTTTCAGATTCATATAAGAGAATGTTTCTTAAAAGTACTGGTACTCAAAAAATAGATGTATACATTAAAGAAAAAGAGAAGATGAATTTATTTACAGTTCAAAAAAATATTTTAGAGCCAGAAATAAATTTACAATCAACATTTGATTTAATTGTGGTAAAAGATAACATATTTAATAGATTAAAATCAGGAGGAGAATCGAGATTATTAAGATTAATTGATATAAAAAATGAAAAAAAAGAGTTTGATATGTCTTTAAGATTAAAAAATATAGTTGATAAAAATATGGAATCAACTTATCCTTTTAATTTTACATCAAATGTCGAAAACTATAATGATTTAATTAGAGTAAGTGGTCTTATGTTATTTATAGGTATATTTCTATCTGTAGTATTTCTTTTGTGTACAGGAAGTATAATTTTATTTAAGCAATTATCAAATATATATGATGATAAAGAACGATATATTATGCTAAAAAAACTTGGGGCAAATAATCAAGATATTGAGAAAATAATATCAAGACAATTAAAAGTTGTATTTTTGTTGCCATTAATTGTAGGTACAATTCATAATTTATTTGCTATGTCAATTGCTCAAAAATTTATAACTAGGCCATTACTTATACCAATTATTACAACACTAGCCATTTATTATATAGGTTATTTTATATATTATTTTATAACATTAAAATACGCTCAAAATATGATAATAGATTAAGTTGTAGAGTATTTTTTACTTAATAAGAATTAAATACTAAAAACAAGATAGCTTATCTAATCAAAACAAAAAAATATTATAATAATGTAATTAAGTCTTGGAAAAAGTTTGTATTTTGTATCAGTTGTATTAATTAATGTTATATAATAAATTTAAGGAAAATATAAAATAAAAATGACAAGGAGTTGAAAATTATGATGTTTGATGCTCATCAACATAAATATCCATCAATAAGAAATGTTATATATGCTAAAAATGGAGCAGTTGCAACTTCAACGCCATTAGCTTCTCAAGCTGGGCTTGAAATACTAAAAAAAGGTGGAAATGCTGTGGATGCAGCAGTTGCAACTGCTGCTACATTATCTGTAGTTGAACCTACAAGTAATGGAATTGGAGGAGACGCATATGCTCTTGTTTGGATAGAGGAAGAAAAACGATTATATGGACTAAATTCTAGCGGTTTTGCTCCAGAAAGAATGGAATTAAAAAATTACAAGAACATGAAAGAAATGCCAAAGTATGGATTTGGAGCAGTAACTGTACCTGGAATACCTGCAGCTTGGGCAGAATTAAATAAAAAGTATGGAAAACTTAGTCTACTAGAATGTTTATCTCCAGCAATTAAATATGCAAGAGAAGGATATGTTGTTTCTCCTAATGTATCAAAAGTATGGAAAAAATCCTATGAACTATATGAAAAAGAATTTGTTGGAGAAGAATTTAAGTCATGGTTTGAGACGTTTTCTAAGGATGGTAAAGCTCCAGAAGCTGGTGACATATTTGTATGTGAAGAGCATGCTAATACATTAGAAGAAATAGCCAATACACAAGCTGAAAGTTTTTATAGAGGTAGACTAGCAGATAAAATAGATGAGTGTTCTAGAAAGTTTGAGGGAGCTATAAGAAAAAGTGATTTAGCGAGTTTTTATCCAACTTGGGTAGAACCTATAAGCACAGAATACAAAGGATATAAAATATTTGAAATTCCACCGAATGGACATGGAATAACAGTCCTAATGGCATTAAATATATTAAAAGAATTGGACATAAAAGGAGATATAGAAAATGTAGATGACATACATAAGATTATAGAAAGCTTAAAACTGGCTTTTGCAGATTCTAAAACTTATGTAACTGATATAGAACATATGAAAGTAAAGGTTCAGGAATTATTAAGTCAAGATTATGCAAAAAAGAGAAGTTTATTGATTGATAATGAAAAAGCTTTATACCCAAAAGAAGGAGAACCATATTGTGGTGGAACTGTATATCTTTGTACTGCTGACAAAGATGGAAATATGGTTTCATATATACAGAGTAATTATATAAATTTTGGTTCTGGGATAGTAATACCAAACACTGGTATTGCACTACATAGTAGAGGTAATAATTTTAACTTAGACCCTAAACACCATAATGTAGTAAAACCATTTAAAAAACCTTATCACACAATAATACCTGGTTTTTTAGGTAAAGATGATAAGGCAATAGGTCCATTTGGTGTAATGGGTGCTTTTATGCAACCACAGGGACATCTTCAAGTATTAACGAGTATGATAGACTTTGGTTTAAACCCTCAAGAGGCATTAGATGCTCCAAGATGGCAGTGGATAAAAGGTAAAGAGATAGAAGTTGAATCAGAGATGCCAAGACAGATGGTAGATGCTCTTATTGAAAAAGGTCATGAGATAAAAGTAATTCATGATAATGTTGATATGGGTAGGGGACAAATAATCTTCAAAACAGAGCAAGAAAGTTATGTTTGTGCAACAGAGTCAAGATGTGATGGTCATGTTGCAGTTTATTAATATTGTAAACTAAATTTATATTTAATGACTAAAGGAATCTATATGAAATGATGATAATAAAAGGCGAAAGTCTACAATGACTAACGCCTTTATAAAAAACTAAGATATATAATATGCTAGATTTATTTATTATTAACTTTATTCTTGTCCAGTTTTAACTTCGTTGTCATCATAGCTAATCCAGTCACTAAAGCTACCAACATAAATCTTATGGGGCATATTAAGTTCTCTAAGTGCAAGGCTGTTAACACAAGCAGATATTCCTGAACCACAAGACAAAATTATTTCTTCATAATTGTTTAAATCCTTAAAGAAGTCTTTTAAAAATTCAGTATCTTTAAGTGAGCCATTTTCAAAATCACCTTTTATTAAATCCTTGCAAAAGTAATTTTTTGCACTAGGTATATGGCCAGCTTTTGAATATGCAGGTTCAACTAAACCTTGGTATCTTTCATTAGCACGACAATCTATAATCACAGTATTTTTGTCATATAATTTAGACTTAACATATTCCATTGGAACAACTAAACTGTCATTTACATTAGGCTTAATTTTTTTGTCTGTACAGTTTGGAATATTTATTTTTTCTTCTAATTCTCCACCTTCTTTTACAAAAGCTGTTATTCCACCATCTAATACATAGACATTTTCAAGACCTAAGTGTTTTAATTGGAAGAATAGTCTACAAGCACCATTTAAATCTCCATCATCATAAGCTACAATTGTAGTGTAATTATCAACACCCATTTTTTCTAACTTTTCTTTTAATATAAAAGGGTCTTGTAAAGGATTTTTACCGCCATGTTCTTTTGTAGGAGATGATAAATCCTTGTCTATATCCAAGATAAAGCTACCTTTTATATGTCCTTTTTTATAAGAATCAATACCATAAGTTCTATTGATAAGGTCAAATCTACAATCTATAACAACTAGATTATCATTATGTTCTAATTTAGATATAAGTTCTTTTGCAGAAATAATATTTTTCAAAAAACAAACCTCCTATTTTTAATTATTTTTATGTGTATTCATAATAATTATTAACTTTATAAATTAATATTATTATAAATTATTACATAAGTAAATAAATCTTTAGAAAATATAAAAATTTTATATAAAAATTCAAATAATTAATGAATATTAAAAATTTTAGATATATAATAAAATAAGAGTATATTTTAGTTTATATAAAAGCTGGTATTGCAATAGATTAAAGCCTTATACATGTTTAGTTTTTAAAGAAATCTGAGTTATTATGAAAACCTAGGTTAATTTATTAAACAAATAATTGAATAAAAAAAATTTATTATGTATTTATAAAATTTTTGTTACAAATTTGGCATAATATAGTATACTTTAAGTGTGTATTAGGTTAAATCTATAACAAATTATACATATAATATGGGTTTTAATATTTGTTGGAATTTAAACGTAATTTGTTAATATCAACTATTTGTAATTTGGGCAGTTATAATTATTTTACAGGGGGGATGTCCAATACAAAACATTTAATCGAGAACTAATATTGTATTATAATTAGAGTTATAGTTTTGTGTGTTTATGTTTTAATTAAATTTAAAGTGGGAAAAATATATTTGTTAGAATGGAGAATAGCGAGATGAGTAATAAAATAGTTAGTAAGAGACAATTAACAGATAGTATTTATTTGATGGAAATAGAGGCTCCTAGAGTTGCAAAATCTTCTCAGCCTGGTCAATTTATAATAATTAAAAATGATGAAAAGGGAGAAAGAATTCCTCTTACAATAGCTGATTATGATAGAGAAAAAGGAACAGTAACTATCGTATTCCAAACAGTTGGTGCTTCAACTAAGAAATTAGCAATGTTTGAAGAAAACGATTTTGTAATGGACTTTGTAGGGCCATTAGGACAAGCAAGTGAATTCATACATGAAGATATAGAAGAATTAAAAAATAAAAAAATCCTATTTGTAGCTGGTGGAGTAGGTTCTGCTCCAGTGTATCCACAAGTTAAATGGTTTAAAGATAATGGATTAGATGTAGATGTAATAATTGGTGCAAGAACTAAAGAATTAATCATATTAGAAGATGATATGAGAAAAGTAGCTAAAAATGTATACATATCAACAGATGATGGTACATATGGATTTGATGGAAGAGTTACAGATTTATTAAAAGATTTGGTTGATAATCAAGGCAAAAAATATGACCAAGCAATAGTAATTGGACCAATGATAATGATGAAATTTATGTGTCAATTGACTAAAGAATTAAACATACCTACTATAGTAAGTTTAAATACAATAATGATTGATGGAACAGGTATGTGTGGTGGTTGTAGAGTTAGTGTTGGAAATGAGACTAAGTTTGCATGTGTAGATGGTCCTGAATTTGATGGACATTTAGTTGATTTTGACCAAGCTATGAGAAGACAATCTATGTATAAAACTCAAGAAGGAAGAGCTATGTTAAAACTTGAAGAAGGCGATAGTCATCATCATAGTAATTGTGGATGTGGAGGTAACAAATAATGGATGCTAAAAAAGTAAAAGTACCAGTTAGAGAACAAGAACCTGCTGTAAGAGCAACAAATTTTGATGAAGTATGTTTAGGATACAATAAAGAAGAAGCTATGGCAGAAGCTAATAGATGTCTAGGATGTAAAAAACCAAAATGTGTAGGTGGATGTCCAGTAGGAATTGATATCCCAGGATTTATAACAAAAATTAAAGAAGATGATATAGAAGGTGCTGCTAAAGTAATAGCCAAGAGTAGTTCACTACCTGCTGTTTGTGGTAGAGTATGTCCACAAGAAAGTCAATGTGAAGGTGTATGTATACTTGGAATAAAATCAGATGCAGTATCAATAGGAAAATTGGAAAGATTTGTAGCAGATTGGTCAAAAGAAAATGATATAAACTTATCTGATACAGAACCTAAGAAAAATCAAAAAGTAGCTGTAATAGGAAGTGGACCAGCAGGTCTTGCTTGTGCTGGTGACTTAGCTAAAAAAGGCTATGATGTAACAATATTTGAAGCAATGCATGAACCAGGTGGAGTTTTAACTTATGGAATACCTGAATTTAGACTTCCAAAACAAGCTGTTGTTCAACCTGAAATAGATAATATAAGAAAATTAGGTGTAAAAATAGAAACTAATGTAATTGTTGGTAAAACAATAACAGTAGATGAACTTATAGAAGATGAAGGATTTGAAGCTATATTCATAGGTTCAGGAGCTGGTCTTCCTATGTTTATGAATATACCAGGAGAAAATGCTAATGGAGTATTTTCTGCAAATGAGTTTTTAACTAGAGTAAACTTAATGAAAGCTTATAGAGATGATTATGATACACCTATTAGTTCTGGTAAAAAAGTTGCTGTAGTTGGTGGTGGAAATGTTGCTATGGATGCTGCTAGAACTGCATTAAGATTAGGTTCAGAATCATATATAGTTTATAGAAGAAGTGAAAAAGAGCTTCCAGCGAGAGCTGAAGAAGTACATCATGCAAAAGAAGAAGGAATTATATTTAATACATTGACAAATCCTAAAGAAATTTTAGTAGATGAAAATGGATATGTTAAAGGTATGGTTTGTATAAGAATGGAATTAGGAGAACCAGATGATTCTGGAAGAAGAAGACCTATAGAAATAGAAGGTTCTGAATTTGTACTTGATGTAGATACAGTTATAATGTCACTTGGAACAAGTCCAAATCCATTAATATCTTCTACAACAAAGAGCCTTGATATAAATAAGAGAAGATGCTTAATAACAGATGAAAATGGTCAAACTTCTAAAGAAGGTGTATTTGCAGGTGGAGACGCTGTTACTGGAGCAGCAACAGTAATATCTGCAATGGGTGCTGGTAAAACTGCAGCAGCTTCAATAGATGAATATTTAAAAGCAAAAGTTAATGCTTAATTTGTAAATTAAATATACCAAGTTAGAATAATTTCTAGCTTGGTATATTTTTTTTGAAAAATTATATAATAAAGTCATAGTTACTATTGTAATATTTACTATTAAGCAACATAATTTTGTTTAATTATGGTAAAATAATATCGAATAAAGATTTTATAAGGGGGAAATAATGTGTGGTTGGTAGAATCAGAGTTATCAGACTTGACATTAGAACTTATACCTAAAAAGAATATTTTTGGTATAACGGTTACATATATTAGTGCAACAGATATTGAAAATGTAAGCATTTTAGATAAAGCAAGTATAAATTACTTAAAAAATAATATCCCATCATTAGAATATAGGCCTTTCCTATATAAAATTGAAAAATTAAATGTGCCAGTTTTAAATTATGAATCTCGTATAAAGGATTCATATAAATTTAAAGAAAGAATACTTTTGGATTATTCACATAGAGTAATGTCACAAGTTATTAAAGAGCCGATTGAGTATGTATTACAATAGTATAATTAATGGTGTTTAAATATGAGAAAAAGAGAAAAAATATTTGATGGATTAGTTTTTAGGTATATATTAATTTTATGGATGTTATTAATTTTAATTGATTTTACAAGTACAATTATATATGCAAGTAATTCTATGGAGGTTGCTTCTAAAAATATGATTGAAGCCTCAAAAAGAGAATTAGAAAATTATTTAAGTGTCAATGCATCCTTATTAAAAGCTCTTAGTCAAGACGATAGATTTTCTGATGCCAGAACTTCTCTAATTGAAAAAGGTAAGTTATTAAGACCTTATCAAAAACAATATAACCTTTTTATGCTTGGAATAACTGATGCACAAGGGAATACTTCAAGTACATATAGAGAAAGGGTTGGGACAATAAAAGACCGAACTCATTTTCAGAAGGTATTAGAAACAAAAAAAATGGTGATTTCTAACATTACAGTTAGTAAGGTTACAGGGGATAAAGTATTTATTATATGTGTACCTATTATAAAAAATAATGAAGTAACTGGAACTATTTTTGCTTCCTTTTATTTTCAAGATGTAAATAAGATAGTAAGTAGAAGTAATTCTGATGATTCTATTAAGTTTTTAATGGTAGATAAAAATTATGCCATTATTTCTCATCAAAATAAAGACTATGTCCACAATAAGACGGACATGTTTAGTATAGAAGGAAATATTATAGGGTCCAGTAAAAATGAAATTTTAAAAAATATAGATGAGAAACGTCAAGGTGGTTTTTTATCATGGGATAATTGGAAGTTATATAGTGCAAGATATACGAGTATCGAAGGAACTGATTGGACGTTAATATCAAGTTGTGATGTCTTTAAGAACTTTAAAAGCTTGATAATTGATTTTATAATCAAGTTATTTTTCTATATATTAATATTTTTGATATTGTGGAAATTAAGTAATGTTACACTAATAGAACAACTGAAAAAATTAGCTTACTATGATTCCTTAAGTGGAATAAAGAATAAAGAAAAGTTTAAAAAAGATTCTATATATATTTTACATAATTATTATAAGGATGATTTTTACTTAGTTCAATTGGATGTCAATAAATTTAAATACATAAATGAGATGTTTGGTTATACTGAAGGAAATAAGATATTAATACATATTGCAAATGTGTTAAAACACAATACAAACAAATATGAACTTTGTGCCAGAATGGATAATGACCACTTTATATTATTGCTTTCTTGTAATACTGATACTGACCTTTTAAATAGACTAGCTAAAATAAATAATGAAATATGCAATTTAAGTACTAGTAATTCTTCACAATATAAAATTGTTATGTCAAGTGGCATATATAAGATAAATAGAAGTGATGATATACAAAAAATTGACTTGTTAATTGATAGAGCGAATATTGCTGCAAAAACAAAAAAAGATAAGTATGAGCATTCATATTCATTTTTCAATGAAGATACAAGAAATCGATTATATAGAGAAAAGAAATTGGAGGATAATATGAATAAAGCTTTGGAAAAAGGCGAGTTTGTAGTATATTACCAACCAAAATATAGTTTAAATGATGGAAATGAAATTGAAGGAGCAGAAGCTCTAATAAGATGGAACAATCCAGATATAGGATTTATTTCACCTGTAGATTTTGTACCTTTATTTGAAAGAAATGGTTTCATTGTAAATATTGATATGTTTGTATTTGAAGAAGTATGTAAGACCTTGAGAAAGTGGCTAAACAAAGGTTATAACCCTGTGCCAATCTCAGTGAATATATCTAGAGTTCATTTACATAGAGATAATTTTATAGAGAATATTACTGAATTGATAAATAAGTATAATATATCTCCTAAGTTTATAGAACTTGAATTAACAGAAAGTGTTGTATTTGATAATTTAAATATATTAATTGATATAATTAAGAGACTTAAAAAGATAGGATTTCTTATATCAATGGATGATTTTGGCTCAGGATATTCATCCTTGAATCTATTAAAGGACCTTCCTTTTGATATTTTAAAATTAGATAGAGGCTTTCTAATTGAAACAACAGATACAAAACGTGGAAAAATTATTATTTCTAAGATAGTAGAAATGTCAAAAGCGATTAATATTAAAGTTATATGTGAAGGTGTAGAAACCAATGAGCAAGTAGAGTTTTTAAAAGAAATAGGATGCGATAAGGTTCAAGGTTATTTATTTGCTAAACCGATGGTACTTAGTGAATTTGAAAAGCTTCTAAAATTTTAGTTGAATTAATTATTAATACTAATTAGTTTGTTGATACCCTAACAATTAACTTACAAATATGTAAGTTAATTGTTAGGGTATTTTTATGGTTAAAATGGGATATTCACGATAATATATTACTGTAGTGAAAATAAAAAAGTAATGGAGAATATAAAATGAACATATTAAGTATTAAAAATATATCAAAAACATATTATGGAAAAGTTCCATATAAAGCATTAGATAGTATTAATTTAAGTATAGAAAAGGGCGAATTTGTAGCTGTTATGGGTCCATCTGGAAGTGGCAAATCTACTCTCTTAAATATAATATCTACAATTGATAAGCAGAGTGAAGGCCAAGTTATATTAAATGGACAGGATACAAGTAAATTAGAAGGAGAAAAATTAGCTGAATTTAGAAGAAAACAACTTGGTTTTGTATTTCAGAATTTTAATTTGATTGATACTTTGACAGTTGGTGAAAATATAATGTTGCCACTTACACTAGATGGTAGAAATGTTAAAAAAATGAACAGGGAAACTAAAAATATATCTGAATTTTTAGGTATTGATAAAATTTTAGATAGAAGGACTTATGAGATTTCAGGAGGACAAGCTCAAAGATGTGCAATTGCTAGAGCAATTATAAATAAGCCATCATTACTTCTTGCAGATGAACCAACAGGGAATCTTGATTCGAAATCCACTGATGATGTTTTAGAGTTATTTGCTAAAATAAACAAAGAACAAAATGTAACTACACTTATGGTAACTCATGAAGCATATAGTGCAAGCCATTCAGATAGAGTTGTTTTTATAAAGGATGGATGCATATATACAGAGATAAAGAAATCAGGCACGAATAGTTCTTTTTACAATAAAATACTATCTGTCTTGTCTCAAATAGGAGGTGTAAGGTAGTGACTTTTGGAAGATTTGCTTATAATAATATAATTAGAAATTTTAGAGCATATTTAGCGTATTTTTTAAGCTCAATTTTCTCTATAATGATATTTTTTGTATTTGCAGTATCTATGTTTCATCCAATTATAACGGATTCTGGAATCCAAAGTGGTTCTACTGCATTTATGGCTCTTATGATTTCAGAATTAATAATATTAGGATTTAGTCTGCTTTTTATATTATATTCCTTAGGAAATTTCTTAAAATCTAGATTAAGAGATTTTGGAGTTATAATAATAATTGGAATGAGTAATAAACAATTGAAAAGATTGATATTGATTGAAAATTTAATAATAGGATTATTAGCAATAATGTTAGGAATACTTTTAGGGCTATCTATTTCTAAGTTATTTTTATTGTATTTAGGTAAAATATTTTATATGAACTTGACAGAAAGTTACTTTCCAATAAAAGCGATACTAATGACAATTATATCTTTTATGTTATTATTTTTGATAACAGGACCACTTAGCTTAAAATTGTTAAACAAAAATAATATTTTTGAACTTTTAGTAGGCACAAAGAAACCTAAAAAAGATATAAAACCTTCAAAATTATTTGGAATACTTGGTATATTATGTCTTATGACAGGATATGCTATGATGCTATTTGTTAATAAGTTAAATATAAATGGTGATATGTACATGATAGCGCTGTTGATTACTCTAGGAATGTTTTTATTTTTTTCTCAGTTTACCATTTTAATATTAAAGCATATGAAAAATAGAGAGAAGTTTTATAAAAACAAAATAAATATGTTGCTTATAGGTAATTTAGTATATAAGATGAAAGATAATTCTCGATTATTGTTTTTAATGACAATACTTTTATCTGGTACTTTAGTAGCATTTACAACAACTTCAACACTTGTAACTTCACAAGGTAAATCCTCTAAAAATAATTTTCCAATGGTTTACTCATATTTCTCAGAAGACAATAATAACAAAAAATATGAGGACTTAGAAGAAATTAGAAACACAATAAAAGAATATGATTATAAGGAATTAAGTTTTCCTATGCTTGAATATAATAATGAAGTATTATTAAGTATGAGTAACTATAATAAATTATCAAAACAATTGGGATTAGATAAAATTAATCTAAGGATAGATGAGGGCATTATAGTTCCTAGATATAATTCTAAAGAGCATATAAATTCTTTAAAAGAAATTAAAGCTTATAAGATAAAAAATGTAAACATAAAGATAAAAGAATCAACAGATAGGATAATTTTTCCTACAGGTATGTTTAGTAAAATTATAGTTATACATGATAATTTATATAATAATATACAAAGTAAGTTTTCAAAAATAAACTTTCATGGATTTGATTATGAAAACTGGCAAGATAGTGCTGATATAACTGAAGCATTAAAAGAAAAACATTTTAATCTAGATAGAAATGATATGAAGTCATATTTTTTAACCTTACCAGATATGTATTTAGCTGAGTTACAACAAAGTAAAATTCTTCAATTTATGGGCATTTTCATAGGTGTTATTCTGTTTATGGCAGTTCTTAGTTTTTTGTATTTTAGACTATACACAGATGAACCTTTTGATAAGGTTAAGTACAACAATCTATCAAAAATAGGTCTATCTTTTAAAAATATGAATAAGATTGTTAGTATAGAGATAGGTATACTATTTTTTGTACCTTTTATCATAGCTATTGTAAATAGCATATTTTCTTTACTCTTTTTAAATAGTGTACTAAACAATAGTTTTAACTTAAAAAATTGGGGTATATTATTAGTGCTCTCATGTATATATTCACTTTATTTTCATTTACTAAAGAAATTTTATATTAGAAAAGTTTGGTTTTTTGATTAAAGTGGTATATAATATATATTATAGAAAATTAATATTTAAAAAGTAGTTAATATTAAGGGAGGGCATATGCACCTCCCTTGTAATATGTGGAAAATTAAATATTAGAAGAAGGAGGAGACTTGATGGATAATCAACAATTATTAGGAACGGAACGAATCAGTAAATTACTACTGAAATACTCTATACCGGCAATAATAGGTATGCTGGTAAATAGTCTATATAATGTGGTAGACAGAATTTTTATTGGGAACATACCAGGGGTTGGACCACTTGCAATAACAGGTCTTGGTGTTACGATGCCAATAATGACAATAATACTTGCATTTGGTATGTTGATAGGAATAGGAACAACGACAACTATATCGATAAAACTTGGGCAAGGTAAAGTAGAAGATGCAAGGAAACTTATAGGAAATGCAATGACATTAGCTGTAGTTACAGGAATTATAATAATGGTACTTGGGATATTATTTGCAAATAAAATACTTACATTATTTGGAGCAAGTGAAAATACATTAATATATGCAAAGACATATATAAATATCATCTTATTAGGAACAATAGTAAATCTTCTATCCTTTTCTTTAAATCACTCAATAAGAGCTGATGGTAGCCCTAAGATTTCAGCAGGAATAATGATAATAGGATGCCTAACTAATATAGTTTTAGATTGGATGTTAATATTTGGATTCAATATGGGAATACAAGGAGCTGCAATTGCTACAGTAACTTCTCAAGCTCTTACAGCTATTTTAACTATAGGCTACTATATAAGTGGAAAATCAAATTTAAAATTCAGTAAATCTCATTTAAAATTAGATAAAAGATTAGTAGGTGCAGTATTTGCAATAGGAATGTCACCATTTGCTATGCAACTTGCAGCAAGCTTAGTTCAAGTAATATCAAATATTGCACTTAAAACTCATGGTGGAGATTTAGCTATAGGAGCTATGGCTACAATTTCTTCTATAGCAATGGTATTTTTAATGCCTATCTTTGGAATAAATCAGGGAGCGCAACCCATTATAGGTTTTAACTATGGGGCTGAAAAATACGATAGAGTTAAAAAAGCATACTTAGGTTCATTAGTAGTAGCTACTATAATCTTATGCATGGGTATGGTAGTAATTATGCTTTTCCCAGAGGCAATTATAGGGATATTTAATAAAGACCCTGAGCTTATGAGTATATCTGTAGATGGTTTAAAAATATACCTACTTATGTTACCAATTGTAGGTTTATCAATTACAGGAACAAACTTTATACAATCTATAGGTAAAGCAAAAATGGCAATGTTATTAAGTCTTCTAAGACAGGTAATTTTATTGATACCAGCAGTAATAATTCTTCCTACATTCTTAGGTTTAAAGGGTGTATGGACAGCTCAACCAGTATCTGACTTTATAGCCACAGTAATTACAGGTGTAGTAGTATTTAGAGAGTTGAAAAGATATACACCTAAAAGTGAACGTTTAAGTGAAATAACAACTGAATAAAAAGTATAATTTCAGATAAATAAGTAAAAAATTGTAAAAAATACAATTATATGATAAAATAAAACCGCTGTCAAAAAGAAGAGAAATTCTAATTATGGAGTGATTTTATGGAATTTACAAAAAAAAGCAAATTAAAAAATATGTATGTAAACATGAATGTAGCTAGAATGTTGTCTAAGATAAATGAGTATAAGGGTAGACAACTGCTTTACAAAAAACAACCAAAAGAAATTTTAGAAAGTCTAGAAAAAAAATCTTTAGTAGATTGTTCAGAATCTACATATATTGGAAATCAAAAAGAAAGTAATACTTTTAATTTAGAAAAATTAATAAGCAATGAAGTCACACCTAAAAGTAGAGAAGAGTTAAGTATTGTTGAATACAGAGATGTAGTAAAAACTATTAACAGTGCTTATGAGAGTATACCAATAAGCTCACAAACAATTCTTGAACTTCATGGATACTTATATAAATTTTCATCTACCAGAGGGGGAAGCTATAAATCAGAAAGTGGATTCTTTGAATATAATTTAAAAAATAGTGACTTCATAAATGTTGATGCAAGTGTTAATAAGGTTGAAAAAGCTGTAGAAGAAATATGTGAAGCTTATAATACATTGATAGATGAGGATGAAATTGATATATTAATATTAATTTCTGCATTTGTGTTAGATTTCATCTTGATACATCCATTTAAAGAAGGTAATATAAAAATGGCAAGAGTACTTATACTATTGCTGTTAAACAAAAATGGATATGAAGTTGGAAGATATATAAGTTTAGGAAAAATATTTGATGACAGTTCATATGAATACTATAGTAACTTAAACTATTTGAAGTCATCTATAGGGAATGAAAAATCAGATATGAATGCTTGGATTGAATATTTTTTAGAAACTATATTGACTGCATATAAGAAGTTAGATGACAGTTTAAATGTATCTGATAAGAAAAGACAGACAAAAACTAGTAGAATAGAAAAAATAATAAATTCTACTCTTGGATATTTTACAAAAGAAGATATAAAGGACTTGTGTCCTGATATTCCAGAACCTACTATAAATAGAGTTTTTAATAATCTAAGAAAACAAGATAAGATAGAGGTTGTTGCAAGGGGAAGAAGCGCAAAATGGAAGAAGAAGTATTAAAAAATACTTTAATAATTTTAATGGTATAGTGTTAAAGCACTATACCATTTTTTATTGAAATTAGAAACTCTGAGAGGAATTTACATAACTTTATGGAACACTTATCTTATCTAAAATACTATAGGTAATTTCTTGATTAGAATTTTAAAATATTTAAAATTATATTATATAATAAATTATGTTTTATTCCTGTACTCTATCAATTTACTTTTTAAGATTATTTAACAAATATATTTCTATTAACTTTATAATTTAATTACAGAATAGAATGGTTATTTTTGTGAAATAATAATATAAAAATAATCTTAGGAGTGAGCTTATGAAGAAAAAATTATTATATATAAATGTGAATTCAAAACCAGAAGATTTATCTTCAAGTAAAACTGTAGCAAGAAAGTTTATCAATAAATTTATAGAAAAAAATAAGGATTTTGAAGTTGAAGAAATAGATCTTTATAAAGAGCATATACCAAGACTAGAATATCAATACTTCGAAAAGAGAAATAGTATAGTCAGCGAAGAAGCCGCTAAGCAATTAGATGATAAGGATAGAAAAGAACTTGCAAAAATTAGAAGCCTTTGTGATCAATTTGTGAGTGCAAGTGTATATGTAATAGCAGCACCTATGTGGAGTTTATCTTTTCCAGCACCACTTAAAGAATATATAGATTGTATAATTCAAGATGGAAAAACTATATCTTTTGAAGGTGATGATAAACCACAAGGAATACTGAATGATATTGATAGAAGTATGGTATATATACAATCTTCAGGTGGACATATACCATGGGTACTAAAACCAGTTATGAATAAAGGGGTAAATTATGTGGAAAGTATCATGAAATTTATAGGAATCAAAAAATTTGATGAATTATTAGTAGATGGAACTGGAACTAGTGAAGAAGAAAGACAAAGTGCAATAGAAAAAGCATCTGAAAAAATAGAAGGCATAGTAGATTCTATGAAGTTTTAGTTATAATATTTTATTTTATTGAAAATATAAAGGAAAAACCTCTCTTAATGTAGAAACCTATATTGAAGGAGGCGAAAATCATGCGAGAAGAAAAAAGTAATGAGAAGTATGATTGTTATTGGTGTAATCAAGAAAATAATTTCCATGTAGAGATAAAAGACAATGTAGTGATGATAGATGATGGCACTGGTATACTTAAACAAGCCGTTTTCATAGGGTATAAACAAATTCAAGTTAATTTGAATTGTTCACATTGTCAAAACTTAAATAGAATAAAATTAAATTTGTAAACTTTAGATATGGAGATTCTTGAAAGAGTTAAAAATAGAAAGTATTAATATTTAGACTGAAAATTATATTGTATACAATAATGATTAATTTAAGCTGTATTGTATTTTAATATTTATTTTCAGTCTTACTTTATTAAAATTATTTTTTGGGAGTATCTTGGAAAAAAGTATCTACTATTTTTTCTGAAATACTTTTTAATTGGTCAGCCATTGAAGTTAGGCTTAGTAAGGCTATCAATAAATCACCTTTATTTTCTGGATTAATACTGATATTTTCAAAATTAGACTCTATAAAGTTTGGCATATTATTTCTTTGCCTTTCTTTTATTGATATAAACTTTTCATAACATGCCACTAAATCTTCTCCGCTGAAATCATCTTTTTCGTATACACCATTTAAGATTCTTTTAATCTCTTGTATTGTAAGTGTATTTTTCATAGAATAAATGATTATCATTTGTAAGATTTGTTCTTTGGTATATTTTTTTCCCTTAATTGGTTTGATTAATCCTTCTTTACTATAATTATTTATCATTGTTTTAGTGAGAATTTTATCATCCTCAAATCTTTTATTGGCAGAAAGTTTACTGTCAATTAGAGAAATAATCTGATCCATATATAGGTCAATAGATGGAATATCATTTGAAGTTATATCTGTATTATTTAGCGTTTCCAGTATTATGGTATTTAATTCATTGTTCATCATATGTTACCTCCATAATATTTATAATACACTAATTTAGAAAATAAAACAATATTAATGGTTGCAAAAGATATATAAAGTGGTATAATTAAATTTATAATATAGTATTAAAAACTATATATAAAATGTAATTTTTAAAATACATAATTGTAGGAGGACGAAATGTATCAATTTTTTTTAAAGGGTAGAGACCCAATAAGTAGTTTAACTCATTTTATAGGGGCTTGTTTATCTCTTATAGCTACTATAATTTTAATTTTTCAATCTATATCTTTACAACAAACTTCTTTTTTGATGATAGTGTCTGTGTCTGTATTTGGATTATCATTAATTGCTCTTTATAGTGCAAGCTCATATTATCATTTTTTAAAAGGTACACCAGAACAAGAATTATTTTTCAGAAAAGTAGACCACGCAATGATTTATGTATTGATTGCTGGTTCATATACACCAATATGCTTATATTTTATGCAAAAAGAAGAGGGAATAATATTTACTACAGCAATATGGATAGTTGCATTTATTGGTATAGTAATAAAAATATTTTGGATGGATGCACCTAGATGGTTGTCTACAAGTCTATATTTACTTATGGGGTGGGCAATTGTCTTTGATATAAATGCATTTAATTCAATTCCTAAGGATTGTCTTAACTTATTAATAATAGAAGGTGTATCTTACTCTATAGGTGCAGTTATTTACATTATTAAGAAGCCAAACATAAGTCCTGAATTTGGATTTCATGAGATATTTCATATTTTTATTATGTTAGGTTCTTTATTCCACTTTTTAGCTGTTTTATTGTATGTTTTATAGTTTAAGAATCCAGTTAATTGATACTAAAATTTCTACAATGAAGAAAATAAAAAGAACTGTCTTATATAGAATCTATCTTCTACTATAAGACAGTTCCTTATTATAAATACAATTATATTTATAATAACCTGTTTATAAAAATAGCATATTCAAAATGTCTATTCCATAATTCCTTTAATGTATTTCTCATTTACGACATATAGTTTGAATTTATGTACTATAATTATATCCTCTAAATTCTCTGACACACTAACAATTCTAACACATTTATTTCTAATTTCTACAGGCAAATCTAAATCATTTGTTAAATTTACATAGTCATCATATTTATACATAAAATCATCCCTTTACATTAAGATATACTTATTATACTATATTTTAATAAGTTTTTTTAAATTATTACAATTTTTCCCGAAATTTCATTTTTTATACACAAAACTTCCAAATTAAGTAAAGATTAAATATCTAACTGTACAAATAAAAAATCATATAAAATATTTTATTTAAATTTTTAAATAACTATTGCCAATTTTTGAAAAGTATATTATTATTAATAGTAATAAAAAAACTGTAAATTTAGAATATTAATAAAAAATATTTGGGAGGAAATTATCATGGTGAGATTAAATGTAGAAAAATTAAATATAAAATTAAATCATCACCATCATCATAGATTAAAGGGATTGTAATATGAAATTGATTCATAGACACAAGCCCTGTTTTTAGTGTAATTGGTCTTGTATCTATGATGGGAAGTAATTTTAAAAGAAAATTATAGCCATATAGGTATAAAGCCTATATGGCTTTTTTATTGTTTTAAATTTGCAAATGTAAGAGTAATTTTAATGAAAAGGGTGAGAGTATGAAATTTTTAAGAATTGAAGATGAGGTTATTTATTCTAAAAAAAGATACAAATTAAAAAGAGAAATAGACAGGCTTTTCTTAGATGAAGAATATTTTCAAATAGAACCACAATTATTTGAAGAATATGATGAATTTACAAATATAAATAGTAAAATCCCAAAAGAATCTATGGTAAAGGTTGTAAATGGAAGAGTAATGGTGTTAAGAGCTGATATAACTACAAGTATAATAAAAAGCCTCATACCAAGATGGGAAGAGGGTTTAAAACTTAAACTTTTTTATAATTCATCTATATATAAAAATAAGAATACAGTTGGAATAAAAGAGATAAGACAGATAGGTTGTGAGTATTTAGGAGAATCTTCTGTAGAAGCAGATAGAGAAGTGGTAAAATTGGCCCTTAAGATACTTGAAAAGTACAACAATAATTTCATTTTGGAAGTTGGGAGTAGTAAATATATTAATGGATTATTAGAGGAATTAAAATTGAATAAGAATTGTGAAAATCAAATTAAAAACTTATTATATACCAAAAATAACCATGAATTAAAAGTATATATTGAAGATTTAAAAATTAAAAATGATGTAAAAGAATTATTATCAAATATCTTAAGTTTTCAAGGTAATCTATATAATGTTATTGAAAAGGCGCAAAAATTCTATTGTAATGATAAGATGAAACAAGCACTTGAAGAGTTAAAACAAATAAACGATTTAATTGAGGAATGTAATTTTTTAGATAAAGCTAGATTTGATTTATCAATGATTACAATGCTTGACTATTATGAAGGAGTTATGTTTAGAGGATACTATCCAGACTCATATAAAGAAATTCTAAGCGGTGGAAGATATGATTCTCTAACTAAAGAGTATGGAAAAGAAATTCCAGCTATTGGATTTACATTAAGTGTTGATGAGCTAATGAAGTATGTATATAAGTAAGATTGAAAAGGAGGTATTATTTTGGATTATTTAACTATAGCACTAGCAAAAGGAAGAATAGAAGGGGAATCATTTAAAAAATTTAAAAAAATGGGCTTGGGAGACAGTATAGATACTGATACAAGAAAGTTAATTTTTAAAGATGAAAAAAATAAAATCATATATATACATGTAAAACCATCAGATGTGGTTACCTATGTTGAAAAAGGAGTTGCTGACCTTGGTATAGCAGGGAAAGATACTATTTTAGAAAATGAAACAGATGTATATGAAATATATGATTTAGGTTTTGGAAAGTGTAAATTTGCAGTAGCAGGATTAAAGGGAGATAGCATATATAGAAAAGATGAGTATTTAAAAGTGGCAACAAAGTACCCAAATATAGCAAAAAAATACTTTAAAGAAAAAGGTCAAAAAATTGAAATAATAAAACTAAATGGTTCTGTTGAACTAGCTCCAATAGTAGGCTTATCAGATGTAATTGTTGATATAGTTGAGACAGGTAATACACTTAAAGCAAATGGACTTGAAATATTAGAAGATATATGCGATATAAGCGCTAGGATTATATCAAATAGAGCTAGTTATAGATTTAAGTATGAACAAATTCAAAATATAATTCGTTTGTTTAAGGAAATTGATAACTAAAATATAATTAAAATTGACAAGGAGAGGTTTAGATTGAGAGAAAAAGAAAGTATAAGAGAACTAAAGGGATACGAACCAAATCATGTAAATTGTAAGGTAAAGCTTGATGCAAATGAAGGAAATAAAAAGTTGTTCAAGTATCTTGTTAAAGAGCTTGGAGATAGTGATATAGATTTAAATTTATATCCTGAAGACTCTTATAGCGATTTAAAAGAGTCTATAATAAATTACATAGATATTTCTGGAGTAAGTAAGAAAAACCTTTTAGTAGGAAATGGTTCAAGTGAAATAATTGATTTGATAATACATACTTTTGTAGATAAAGATGAAACAATATTAAGTTTTTCTCCAAGTTTTAGCATGTACTCTATATACAGTCAGATAAATGGTTCAAAGTTTATAGGTGTTGAGAGTGATGAAAATTTAGTTATAAATATAGATGATGTAATTGAAACAGTAAAAGAAAATAATCCAAAGATAGTAATTGTTTGTAATCCTAATAATCCAACAGGGGCAATACTTAAAAGAGAAGACATAATAAAACTTTTAAACTCAACTAACAGTTTAGTAGTTTTAGATGAAGCATATATGGATTTTGGGGAAGAAAGCATGTTAGAGAATGTTTTTGAGTATGAAAACTTAATCGTTCTTAGAACTCTATCAAAGGCATTTGGATTAGCTGGGATAAGAACTGGATATATGCTATCTAATAGTAGTTTGATAAACTCTGTTGAGAAGGTAAGACCTCCATATAACTTAAATTCATTGTCCGATTTCATTGCTACAAGAGCATTGAAAAATAAAGAAGTAGTTAAGTCTTATATAGATGAAGTAAAAAAAGAAAGAGAAAAATTGTATAAAGAAATAATTGATATGGGTATCAAAGCGTATGAGTCACAAGCAAACTTTATATTATTTTACTCTGAGATAGAAAATTTATCACAAAAGCTGATTGATAGAGGAGTACTAATAAGAAAGTTTAGTGGAAAACTAGAAAATTATTATAGAGTTACAATTGGTGATAAAGAAGAAAATATTATGTTTGCAAATGCTATAAAAGATATTTTTCAAAAGGAGAATTAGGTATGAGAGTTTGGAAGATAGAAAGAAATACGCTTGAAACACAGATTTTAGTAGAACTAAACATTGATGGTACTGGAAAAGTTGAGGTAGATACTGGAATTGGATTTTTAGACCATATGCTTACTTTAATGGCGTTTCATGGTAAGTTTGATTTAAAGATTATTTGTAAAGGAGATATATATGTAGATGACCATCATAGTGTGGAGGACATAGGTATAGCTGTAGGAGAGGCATTTAAAAATGCTTTAGGGGATAAAAAAGGAATAAGAAGATATTCTACTATCTACATACCTATGGATGAATCTTTATCCATGGTGTCTATTGATATAAGCAACAGACCATATCTTGTATTTAATGCAAAGTTTGATACTCAAACGATTGGTAGTATGAGTACTCAATGTTTTAAAGAATTTTTTAGAGCTTTTGTAAATGAATCTAGAGTAACTTTACATATTAATCTTTTGTATGGAGAAAATGACCATCACAAAATAGAAAGTATTTTTAAAGCATTTGCAAGAGCATTGAAAGAAGGTAGCGAAGTAATTTCCAATGAAATAGCATCTTCAAAGGGGGTCTTATAAAATGAATATAATAGTAGATTATGGTCTAGGAAATATAGATTCTGTATCTAGAGGTTTTAAGAAGGCTGGAATAGAAACTAAAATTTCTAACAATTTAAATGAAATAAAGAAGGCAAATTCACTAATACTTCCAGGTGTTGGAGCTTTTAGAGATTCTATAAATGCTTTAAATAAGCTAGATTTAGTGCCAATAATAAAAGAACATGTGTCAAAGGGAAAGTTTTTAATAGGCATATGTTTAGGCATGCAATTACTTTATGAAAAAAGCTATGAATATGGAGAATATGAAGGGTTAGGTCTTATAGAAGGTAGCATTGATAAACTGGATATAAGTTTAAAAGTTCCACATATGGGATGGAATAATCTAAAATTTAATAAGAAAAATGATGATATTCTTAAATATATTAAAGAAGATGACTATGTATACTTTGTTCATTCATATTATGCAAATTCATCAAATGAAGAACTTGTTGCGTTTTCAGAGTATGAGAAGAAGATTCCAGCAATAGTTAGAAAAGATAATGTATATGGTATACAATTTCATCCAGAAAAAAGTGGAGAAGTAGGTTTAAATATATTAAGAGCATATGGGGAGATGATAAAATGATAATATTTCCAGCAATAGATATAAAGGATAACAAGTGTGTAAGATTAACTCAAGGTGATTTTGACAAAGTAAATGTATATTATGATAATCCATTAGAAGTAGCATATAAATGGAAAAATGAAGGTGCAGAATATATACATATAGTAGATTTAAATGGAGCTAGAAGTGAATTTGGTGTAAATACAAAAACAATTGAAAATATAGCAAACAATATAAAAATACCTATTCAAGTAGGTGGAGGGGTTAGAGATAAGGAGAAAGTTCAAAGTTTAATAAAAGCAGGTGTTACTAGAGTGATACTTGGGAGTATCGCAATTGAAAATATGGAGTTAGTTGAAGAGTTGGTTAATGAATATCAAGAAAAAATTGTTGTTTCAATTGATGCTAAAAATGGAAAGGTAGCGGTTAGAGGTTGGGAAGTTGTAAGCAATGTAGATTCTCTGACTTTATGTAAACAACTTGAAAAAATAGGAGTAAAGACGATTGTTTATACAGACATATCAAAAGATGGTATGCTTCAAGGTCCAAACTTTGATATATATGAAAAAATATCAAAAGAGACATCTTTAAATGTTATTGCTTCTGGGGGAGTGACTTCTATTGAAGATATTAAAAAACTTAAAGATATGAACTTATATGGAGCAATAATAGGTAAAGCACTTTATGATAAGAAGATAGACTTTAAGGAGGCTCAACAACTATGCTTACTAGAAGAATAATACCATGTTTAGATGTACGAAATGGAAGAGTTGTAAAAGGGAAAAAATTTACAGATATAGTGGATGTGGACAGTCCAGAAGTCCTTGGAAAATTTTATAGTGACTGTGGCGCAGATGAACTTGTATTTTATGATATAACTGCATCAAATGAAGAAAGAAAGACATCTTTGGAATTTGTATCTAAAGTTGCAGAAAATATAAATATTCCATTTTGTGTAGGTGGAGGAGTAAATAAATTAGAAGACTTTACTAATATTTTAAGAAAAGGTGCAGATAAAGTTTCTATAAATTCATCAGCAGTAAAAAATCCTGAATTAATAAGAGAAGCCTCACTAAAGTTTGGTGCACAATGTGTAGTTTTATCAATAGATGCAAAAAAAAATGAAGCGGGTTCATGGAGTGTATATGTAAAAGGCGGTAGAGAGAAAACAGATTTAGATGCAATTGAATGGGCAGTCAAAGGTGTTGAACTTGGAGCTGGAGAGATTGTTGTAAATAGTATGGATGAAGATGGAATGAAAAATGGATATGATATAGAGTTACTGTCAAAAATAACATCTTTAGTAAATGTACCTGTTATAGCATCTGGAGGGGCTGGGAAAATGGAAGATTTCTATGAAGCAGTCAAAGAATCTAATGTAGATGGAATCTTAGCAGCATCTGTTTTTCATTTTGGAGAGATAAAAATAAAGGATTTGAAAAAGTATTTAAAAGAAATGGGTGTAGAAGTAAGATTATAAATTAAATATCTATAAGGAGATTGGAAAAATGAATGATAAATGTAATAATGTATGCAGTGAAAAATTTGAAGAATTTATAAAAAATGTAAAATTTGATGATAAAGGATTAGTTCCTGCTGTTGTTCAGGATATAATAAGTAAAGATGTATTGATGTTAGCATATATGAATGAGGAGTCTATAAAGAAAACTTTAAAAGACAAAATAGCTTGTTACTTTAGCAGAAGTAGACAAGAATTATGGGTTAAAGGTGAGACATCTGGAAATATTCAAAAAGTGGTCAAGATTTCTTATGATTGTGATGTAGATACAATATTACTTTTAGTTGAACAAACAGGTGTAGCTTGCCATACAGGTAATTACTCTTGTTTCTATAGAGATTTATTTGATGATACTGATAAAATTGACTTTGAAGTACAAAAAAATACATTAAAAGAATTATATGATTTAATAAATGAAAGAAAAAACAATCCTATTGAGGGGTCTTATACTAACTATCTATTTGACAAAGGTTTAGATAAAATTCTTAAAAAAGTTGGAGAAGAAAGCAGTGAAGTAATTATAGCCTCAAAAAATGAAGATAAAAGTGAACTTATTTATGAGATTAGTGATTTAGTATATCATACATTGGTTTTAATGATAGAAAAAGGTGTTGAAATTGATGAAATAAAAAAAGAATTAATTAAAAGAAGAAAATAGAATAAAAATAGATTGATAGAAAATAAGAAAGTATACCGTTTTTTAAAAAAAACGGTATACTTTCTTATTTTCTATTTTATATTGTAGAAGAAAATCACAGGTTTTTTACTTAAGTTTATTATGTATACAATTTATCAATAAAACGATTATAATACATTATTTATTTTAGAAAAAATATAATTATATAATTAATATTTAAGAAAAATAATTTTAAATTAATTTTCATATTGAATAATATGGGCTGAAAAAGGATATGTTTTAAGATGAAATAGATATAAATTTTAATAAAAAGTAAACGTTTTCAAAACTAATATTTTATTTTTTACTAAAAAATAAAATATTAGTTTTGATTTATGGTTTAATTTGGGTTATAATAAATTGTTAAATTATTTATTACTATAAAACAAGCTATAAAATAAATAAAAGTGATACTATTTAGTCAAAAACATTAATAATAAAATACAAATTACAAAAATATAATAAAATGTTTTTGAAAACAGTGAAAATTTATTGCAAAAGGTTTAAATTAACTTTTACTTGTGGATAGAATCTATTCTAATAGATAAATAGATATTGAAATGTAAAACAATTTAACTGTTATGAAGAATGTATCATCATATTGGGATTTTTAATTTTTATAATTTTTTTAAAAAATTTTAATTTTACTTAAAAATTAAAATTTATAAAAGTTTAGCATATGTTATTTTATCTTAATAAATAATAAAAACTATTTTTCTATAATATTGGCATAGTAGATGCTTATATAACTATGAAATTAAAATTAAATAGGATGAAGTAGGAGGAAAAAAATGGGAAATAGTGAGCTAAAAAAGACTCTTGGTGTATCTGCAGCATTATCAACTGTTGTAGGTTCAGTAATAGGAGCAGGTGTATTTTTTAAACCGCAGGCAGTTTATACATTAACTGGAGGAGCTCCAGGACTCGGTATATTGGCATGGTTAATAGCAGGAATCATAACTATAACAGCTGGTCTTACAGCTGCAGAGGTATCAGTTGCAATACCAAAAACTGGTGGAATGATGGTATATATAAAAGAGATTTATGGAGATAAATTGGGATTTTTAACTGGATGGATGCAAATTGTATTATTTTATCCTGGGATGATGGCAGCATTAGGTGTCATATTTGGAGAGCAAGCATCAGCTTTAATTGGTAATTCATCATTATTACTTCCAATAGCAATTGGAATTATAGTGATAGTTGCAGGGCTGAATATGTTGGGTTCAAAAACTGGGGGAGCTATACAAACAATTTCTACAATATGTAAATTAATACCACTTATATTAATAATGATTGTTGGATTTATTAAAGGCGGTGGAGATAATCCAATACTTAGTCCTATGGTTGGTGAAGGATTAAGTCTAGGAAGTGTAATAGGTCAAGTTTTAATTGCTATATTATTTGCATTTGATGGATGGATGAATGTTGGTACTTTGGCTGGAGAAATGAAAAATCCAGGAAAAGACCTTCCAAAAGCTATAATAGGTGGATTATCAGTGGTTATGGCTGTTTACTTTGTAATAAACTTAGCATATCTTTGGGTATTACCAGCTAGTGAGCTAGCTAATTACGCTTCACCAGCATCAGCAGTTGCTGAGGTTATATTTGGTTCAATAGGTGGAAAAATAATATCTGTAGGTATATTAATTTCAGTATTTGGAGCATTAAATGGATTCTTATTAACTGGTTCAAGAGTGGCCTATACTTTAGCAACAGATAAAACTTTGCCTAAATATAAAGTATTTTCTAAATTAAATTCTGCTCAAGTTCCAGCAAATTCTATAGTATTAGTATCTGTTCTTGCAGCTATCTATGCTTTATCAGGTCAATTTAATTTATTAACTGATTTAGCAGTATTTGCTACTTGGATATTCTATGTATTGACATTTATAGGGGTAATGAAGCTTAGAAAAACTCACCCAGATATACCAAGAGAATACAAAGTACCACTATATCCAATTGTTCCAATAATAGCTATAGTGAGTGGTATATTTGTCGTAGTTAATCAATTATGCTTCGCGGGTATGAAAACTACTATGATATCTGTTGGAGGTCTTATAATAACAGCTATAGGCTTGCCAGTGTATGCTTATATGACTAAGAAAACAAAAAATGAGTCTAACTAGTTTATAAATACTTTATGATTATATAAAAAATAAAATCTCAATCTATAACATAGATAGATTGGGATTTTATTTTTTTATTTTTAGCTTTTATAATTACACCTCTAAAAAATCACCTGTCTTAAAATACTCTATTTTGTCTCCAAGTAATTTTTTCATGTAATCAAATGCAACTAATCCTGTACAATGGAATGTATATATTTTCTGAAAACCAATTGTGTTAAGTTCCTTTATGACATCATCTATGTATTCTGTAGAACAGTTAAGTCCACCTTGTTTTGATAAATTATCCATATGAAATCCTCCAATAATAAACTTAATTGATTTATCTGGAAAGTATTTTTTAACAGTATGAGCGATATTTACAATTCCACTATGACTACAACTACTTATTATTGATACATAGTCTCCATCAACATATACTAAGAATAATTCGTGTTTAAAATCATCTTCAATAAACATATTGTCTTTAAATTTTAACAGATTTTTATCTCTACAAAAAAAATCTTTATTATTGTTTTTATCAGAGAAGATATAAAGATTTTCACTAAGTTTGTAAAAATCATCTATCCAAATGAAGTTTTTATTAAAATCTTCAAATAAGCCCTTTCTATTTCCTATATAGTAGTTTTCTTGCTGATTTTCGTTATGGTAGAAATATTCATATAATTTAGCTTGAGATTTTATATAAACATTAATATCTTTATTAATTTCAAAAAATTTATCTATACCGCCAATATGGTCGGAATGATTATGAGATATTACAAGTGCATTTAAATTTAATAAATCAACATTTAAATTTTTAGCATTTTCTATAAAATTTCCACTTTTTCCTGTATCTAATATATAGCTTTTATCATTAATTTCTAAAAATAAAGATAAACCATGTTCAGATTTTAAGTTTTTGGAGCCAGAAATATTTTCAATTAAAGAAATTACCTTCATAAACAATACCTCCCAATAATATTTTTAGAATTTTTATACAACTAATACTTACATTGTAACAAATTATTATGTTGTAATGTAAAAAGTTTCCTATAAAGTATAACACTTTGTAGACAAGTTTATAAATTTTTATTTAATAACAAAAACAAATGTATATGAATATATAACATATTAAGGTCAAAACAAGAAATAATATTGTTTTCTTAATATATTTCTTATTTTAAATTTCTATTTTATAGAAAAAAAATTATAAATTTTAAAAATTAGAAACGACATTTTAACTAGTATTAATTGTAAAAAACACTATATAATACTCAATTTTCAACATTCTATACAATTATACAGAAATTATACAGCATAATAATCAGCAAAATAACAAATTTTAAAAATTAAGTAAAACTTTTTGTCGAAGTTCAACGTCTATATATATGTAGTGTAGATTCTGATTCTAAAATACTACAAAAATATAAATGTAAAAATATAGTAATATTGGAGGTCGAACGATGAGAAATAAAAAGAAAAAAATAAATAGAAAGAGATTGTATTTGCTTTTAAGTGCTATAGTAGTCTGTTTAGCATTTATAATAATTGGCATACGAGTTAGTTATATGAACATGAAAGAAGATGAAATTAGTAGAAATGCTAAACTATCAAGTTCTACTATTACAGATATAATATCTAATACATCAGCAGAAGTTAGTAAAGGGCCTAGTAAAAGTTCTGGAAAAGTAGCATACATAACTATAGATGATGGTCCATCTAAATTTACTGACCAAATGATAAAAACTTTAAATAAGTATAATGTTAAAGCAACTTTTTTTATGATAGATGGAAATATGAAGGAATATCCACAGCAAGTTAAAAATATAATTAAAAATGGGAACACAGCAGGTTTTCATAGTGTATCTCATGATATTCATAAACTTTATGTTACTAGTACATCAGCAAAAGATGAATTTGATACGAATGATCAGACTCTTTATAGTATAACTGGTAAACATTCAAAAGTAATAAGAATTCCTTATGGAAGTAAACCATATACTCCACAAGCTTCATATCAAGCCTTAGTTGATGCAGGGTATAAAATTTGGGATTGGGATTTAGATACTGAAGACTGGAAATCTAATTCTGCACAAATTGTACAGAATGTAAAAGCTCATATTAAGAATAGAAAAGGTGAAGATAAGGATCAACTTGTAGTTTTAATGCATGAGAAAAAACAAAGTGCAGAAGCTTTAGATTCAATTTTAAAATTTTTATCAGATGAAGGCTATGAATTTGCAGCAGTAGAGCAAAATCAGATACCAAAAAATTATTGGTTACGTAATTTGGAATAGTAAAAATAAAAAATGTTGATTAAGAGTTTTAAAAATTGAAAATAAAAAATGAGTGAGGTGTAAGTGTTTTGAATAAAAAACTTTGTGTAGGAATGGTCGGAGTACTATCTTTAATGATGGTTGGTTGTAATAAAAGTTTAGCTAAAGTGAATGATGTAGAAATCACAAAGGCGCAATATGAAAAAACAAAGGCAGTATTATCTGCTACTAACAGTTATATAAATGGTCAATATTTAGATGAAATGGAAAAAAGTTTAGATAAAAAAGGTAGAAATAAATTAGAAAATGTTATAATATCGTTTATGGTGGATAATGAACTTTTATATCAAGAGGCTAAGGATAAAGGATTAACTCCAAGTAAAGGTGAGATAGACTCAAAATATCAAGAACTAGAAAATGAAATGAATTTGAATACAAGCTATAAAGAAAAAATGGACAAAGCAGGTGTAGATAAGGAATATTTAAAGCAAGAAATATCTAGAGATTTAGCCATAGACAAAAGTAAAAAAGCCTTTGAAAATAAAATAAATATAAGTGATGCTGAGATGGAATCTTATTATGTAAATCATAAAAAAGATTTTAACGTAGAAGAAGTAAGTGCTTCTCAAATATTGATATCAACTTTAGACAAAAATAAAAAAGAAGTAAGTAAGGATAAAAAAGAAGCTTTAAAAAAAGAGGCAGAGAGTATATTGACTAAAATCAAAAATGGAGAAAGTTTTGAAGCATTGGCTAAAAAATATTCAGATGACAAAGCGACTGGAAAAAATGGAGGTCAGCTAGGATATTTTTCAAAGAATGATAAAAATGCTGAATTTACAAAAAAAGTATTCAAATTAAAGAAAAATGAGGTTTCAGGTGTTTTTGAAACTAGTTATGGATATCATATAGTCAAAGTTACTGATAAAAGAGAAAGACAAAAAAGTCTTAATGAGTGTCAGAGTTTAGTAAGAGAATCTATTTTAAACGAAAAATATATTGAGCACATAAAAAAATTGAATGAAAGTGCAAAAGTAGAGAGATAGAATCTATAAAAACTCAATCCTAGCCTGTAGCCGGAGGGAGATTTTACAGGAATGTTTAAGAGTTTAAAGAGAAGGAAAGTTGAGAGATACATTATCGATAATAAAGACTCTTTTTATAGAATTGCATATAGTTATACAAAAAATGAAGAGGACGCATTAGATGTGGTTCAAGAAGCCATGTATAAGGCTCTATATTCAGTAGAAAACCTTAAAGAAGTAAATTATATAAAAACATGGTTTTATAAAATTCTAGTTAGAACGAGTATAGATTTTATTAGAAAAAACCGCAAATATAATAATATGACAGATATCACTCTTATAGATGAGACAGGAGAATGTGATAAGTATACTGATTTAGACTTAAAAAAAGCATTAGAAGAATTACCTATTGAATATAAATCTATTATAATATTGAGATTTTTTGAGGATTTAAAGATTGAAGAAGTAGCAATAATATTGGATGAAAATGTGAATACTGTTAAAACTAGGTTATACACTGCTTTAAAAAAATTAAAATTAAAAATTGAAGAGTAGGGATAAAAAGAATGACGAACAAAGAAAGGTTAGATAAGTTAAGAGATGAGTATCATAAAATTCCAATACCAAAGAAACTAGATACTATAATAAATCATAAAAAAATAAAAGATATATATTGCGAACAAAATAAAAAGATAAATAAATGGAGATTTAAAGTCATTATGGCTTCAGCCTGTATGTTTATAGTATTAGTAAATATTAGCCCTGTATTTGCAGATAACTTTTCTAAATTACCTATAATTGGAGGATTAGTAAAAGTAGTAACTATAAAAAATTATAGTTTAAAAAACGAAAACTATGAAGCTAAAATTGATATTCCTAAAATACAAGGTTTAAAAGATAAAAATTTAGAGAAGAGATTAAATAATAGTTTTATGGAAGATGGAAAGAGGCTTTATGATGAATTTCAAAATAGAATGGAAAAAATAGAATTATCAAAAAATAAGGAACATAAGTATTTAAGCTTAAGTTATAGTGTTAAAAATAATTCTAAAGATTTTCTATCAATAGAAATGACAAAAAATGAGATAGAAGCATCATCATATGTGAGCAAAATACATTATAATGTTGATAAAAAAAGACAAATAGTTTTAACTTTACCTATGCTTTTTAAGGATGATAAATATATAAAAGTTATTAGTAATAATATAAAAGAACAAATGCGAAATCAAATGAAAAATGACAGCACAAAATCATATTTTATAGATCAGGGGAAAGATTCTCCTGTTAAAGATTTTAAAACAATAAATAAATATCAAGATTTCTATTTTAATAAAAATGAAGACCTTGTAATTTGTTTTGACCAGTTTGAAGTAGCACCTGGTTATATGGGTTCAGTAGAATTTGTAATTCCATATAAAGTAATAAAAAATTTGTAAATAGAATAGTAATTTATATATAAATATATTAAGGAGGTTAATATGAATACATATAAAAAACTTAAAAAATCTATATTTAAAATTGCTGTGATTTCAGTGTGTCTACTTGTAGCATTAGTAAATGTAAATCCTATATTTGCAGGAAGTTCTTCTGATAGAGTTATAAAAAATAATCCGATAAAAGTGATAAATGCTAAAAATTATAGTTTGAAACAAGATAATTATGAAGTCAATATCAAAATTCCTAAGATAGAAGGTTTAAAAGATAAAGATTTAGAGAATAAATTAAACAATGAATTTATGGAAAATGGGAAAAAACTTTATAGTGAATTTCAAAATAAAATGAAAAAAGAAAACAACAAAGGTCATAGATACTTAAATGTAAGTTATAGTGTAAAAAATAATTCTAAGGGCTTTTTATCTATAGAAGTTAAAAAAGAAGAGATAGAAGCTTCCTCATATGTAACTAAAACACATTATACTATTGATAAAAATAGAGAAATACTATTAAACTTACCAATATTTTTTAAAGATAGTAGATATATGGATGCTATAAGTGATAATATAAAAGGACAGATGAAAAATCAAATTAAGAAAGACAATACAAAATCATATTTTATAGACCAAGAAAAAGATTCCCCAGTAAAAAATTTTAAGTCTATAAATAAGTATCAAGATTTCTATTTTAATAAAGATGGAAACCTTGTAATTAGTTTTGATGAATATGAAGTAGCTCCTGGGTATATGGGGCCAGTTGAGTTTGTAATACCAGACAAAGTAATAAAAAACTTAAAGTAGACATATAGAAGATTTTTAAATAGACTAGTAAGGAGAAATATATGAATATATATGAACAAGCGATAAAGTTAATAGAAAATAATGAGGACTTTGCATTTGCTACAATAACTTCTCACTCAGGTTCAACACCACGTGAAACTGGAGCAATGATGATTGTAAAAAGTGATGGCTCTATATTTGGTTCTGTAGGTGGGGGAAGTGTAGAAGCAACATGCATAAAACATTCAATTAATGTTATAAAAAATAGAGAGTCAATGTTGTATAAATTTACTCTAAATAAAACTGATATAGCAAAGCTTGGAATGATATGTGGTGGTACTGGAGAAATACAGATAGATTTTATTGATAGTAATTTGAAAAGCAATTTAGAAAGATTTAATAAAAACTTAAAAGAAAATATAAGTAAAGCATATATATTTGGTGCAGGTCATATTTCAAAAGATGTAGCAGTAATATTATCACTTCTAGAGTTTAGAACAATAGTAATAGATGATAGAGAGGAATTTGCTAATTCTGAAAGATTTCCACACTCAGAAGTGGTAGTTTTAGATTCTTTTGAAAATATACCAGATTTTCCAATTGATGAGAATAGCTATATAATTATTTTAACGAGAGGTCATCTATATGATTCAAGTTCATTGGAATGGGCTCTTAAAACGAATCCTTGCTATATAGGTATGATTGGAAGTAGAACAAAAATTGGATTGACATACGAAAAACTTATGAAAAAGGGGTTCAGTAAGCAAGAACTAAATAAAGTACATGCTCCAATAGGAATAAAACTAGATGCTCAAACACCAGCAGAAATAGCTGTGTGTATAGCAGCTGAACTTATAAATTGTAGAGCAAATAAGGAAAAAAGAAATTAATGAAAATGATGAGCAAAGGTTATCAGATTTTAAATATTAATTTTAAAAATAAAGAAATAGAAGCAGTATTACTGTATAAAAATAGAAAAAATATTTGCATAAAAATAGACTCATTTGGCAAAGTAGTTGTAATAAGTCCACCTAAAGTTTCTAAAAAAACAATAGAAGAAATAATAATTAAAAAAGGAGACTGGATACTTAAAAAATCTGGTGAGTATAAAGACAGAGAGGAAGCATACAAGCAAAGAACATTTATGACAGGTGACAAATTTCTTTATCTTGGTGAAGAATATTGCTTAGTTGTAAATAAAACTTTGGATGATTGTGCGAAAAAAAGTAAGTGTAAAATAAATCTTGAAGAATATAAAATAATTGTTAAAACAAATGACCTAAGTAAAGATTTTATCAAAAAATCTTTACAGTGTTGGTACAAAAATGAAAGTCAAAGAATTGTTTCAGAAAGAATCGATTTTCTTAAGTCGAATTGTGATATAATGAAGCAACTAACACCAGTTAATGTAAAAGTAAAAGAACAAAAAAGTAGATGGGGGAGTTGTACATCTCAAAAAAATATTTATATAAATTCAAAAATATCTATGGCGAGATTAGATGTAATTGACTATATAATAGTACATGAGTTTAGTCATTTATTACATATGAATCACTCAAAAAAATTTTATGATTTGGTAAAAAATATTATGCCAGAGTATAAAGATAAAGAAAATTGGCTTAAAAAAAATGGATATAAGATAATAATATGAAAACTATTATTTCAAATGTTCATTTAAAATATAAAAAAGTGATTATTGCGAAGAAAAAAAATAATCTGAAAATTTTAAAAAAGTCGTTGACATTCCAAAAGATAGATAATATAATCTATATTAACAGCAAAACAAAGTTAAAAAAATTAGATAGATAAAAGCAATGACAGAGACAACAATACTAATAGAGTTATCTACAGAGAACCAATGTTGCTGAGAATTGGTGTTAACAGTAGTATAATGATCACTCTGGAGCTTTTGTACTGAATATATTTTAGTAAGTACAAACGTCTGCCAACGTTATATGGCTAAGGTTAAGGTAATCAATTACCCGACCTGAAAAAAGAGTGGTAGATATATTTTTTATATCTACAAATAAGGTGGTACCGCGGAATTTAACTTTCGTCCTTATAAGTAATATTTATATTGCTTATAAAGATGAAAGTTTTTTTATTTTGAGCGATATAAAAGATTAATCCATATAAAATTAATGAAAATAATAATAAAAAATAAGGAGGAGTTTTTTATGGAAAATACTGTATATGCTAAATTAAACCAAGGAATAGATTCTTTTTTAAGAGTGGCGATGACACTTAGAAGAAGAGAAGTTGATATACAATCAATAAGTATGACTGTAGATAATATGAATAATTCAGGTATAAAATTGATAGTAAATGAAGAAAAGACATCTCTAGATAGTGTCTTAAATCACATGAAGAAACTACATGATATAAGAGAAATAACTGTTGAACAAGTAAGACACTAATTAAATATGACTTATAAAAATTAAAAACTAGTATGAAGAAACTAATGTTTAAATAAAAACTAAAGAAAAATATTAGATGAGAAAAATTTTAGATTAAAAATACGATTATTATTGAAATTATAAACCTATTACAAATTCTAAAGACTGAAAATTATAAATATTAAGATTATTAAAACTATAAATATTGAGATTCTGAAGATTAAAATTCTATAAATTAGAAAATAAAGTTTGTTAAGTAGCATAGAATCAATGATAATGAGTATAAATTTCTAATAAAAATAAATATCACAAAATAATTGAGAGAAAATATTGGGAGGAAGTAAAGATGGCAAAGATGTATTATGAAAATGATGTAAATTTAGAGGTTTTAAAAAATAAAAAGGTTGCAGTTTTAGGATATGGAAGTCAAGGTCATGCACATGCACAAAACCTTAGAGATAATGGTGTGGATGTAGTGATAGGACTTTATGATGGAAGTAAGTCAGCGCAAAAAGCAAAGGAAGATGGATTTGAAGTAAAGAGTGTAGCAGAGGCTACGAGAGAAAGTGATTTAACAATGTTGTTAATGCCTGATGAAAAGCAAAAGAAAGTTTATGAAGAAAGCGTTAGAGATAATTTAAAAGAAGGTCAAACATTAGCATTTGCACATGGATTCAATATACACTATAATCAAGTACAACCACCAGAATTTGTTGATGTTGTAATGGTAGCTCCTAAAGGACCTGGTCACTTAGTTAGAAATGTATTTACTAAAGGAAGTGGAGTTCCAGCATTGTTTGCAGTATATCAAGATTACACTAAAAAAGCCACAGAGACAGTTTTGGCATATGCAAAAGGAATAGGAGCTACAAGAGCAGGTGTTTTAGAAACTACTTTTAAAGAAGAAACAGAAACTGACTTATTTGGAGAGCAATCAGTACTTTGTGGTGGTATAAGTGAACTTATAAAATTAGGATATAAGACACTTGTAGATGCAGGGTATCAAAAGGAAGTAGCATATTTTGAATGTCTACATGAAATGAAACTAATAGTTGACCTTATATATGAAGGTGGATTTGAAAGAATGAGATACAGCATAAGCGATACAGCAGAATATGGAGATTATGTATCTGGTAAAAGAGTAATAACTGATGCAGCAAAACAAGGTATGCAAGATGTATTAGAAGATATACAAAATGGAAAATTTGCTAAGGCATGGATTAAAGAAAATGAAGAAGGGCGTGAAAACTTCCTAAAAACTAGAGAAGCAGAATATGCTACAGAAATAGCTGAAGTTGGTAGAAATTTAAGAAGTATGATGTCATTCTTGAAATAAATATATTAAATGGATTAGTTTGAGGGAAAGAGTGGTGCATAGTAGTGCGTATGAACGGAGCAAAGGTAATTTTAGAATGTTTAAAGAAAGAGGGAGTTGACACAATATTTGGATATCCTGGTGGAGCAGTAATACCTCTTTATGATGCTCTATATGATTATACAGATTATTTTAAACATATAAGGACTTCACATGAACAAGGTTTGGTTCATGCAGCAGATGGATATGCAAGAAGCACTAATACAGTGGGGGTTTGTTTTACAACATCTGGACCAGGAGCAACGAATGCTATAACTGGTATAGCAACAGCCTTTATGGATTCTTCTCCTATGGTTGTAATTTCAGGTCAAGTTCCAACTAGTTTATTGGGGAAAGATTCTTTTCAAGAAATTGATATAACTGGAGCAACCTTATCTATGACAAAGCACAATTATCTAGTTAGAAATACTAAAGAGTTAGTACCTACAATAAAAGAAGCTTTTAAAGTTGCAAACTCAGGTAGAAAAGGACCTGTACTTGTGGATGTTCCAAAGGATTTGTTTTTAGCAGAAATGGATTTTAATGATGAGGACTATGGTTTATGTCAAATAGATGAGTATATGGATTATAAGGATGATTTTGACTTAGATGATGAAAACAACTTTAAACTTTTAAAAGATGCAGTGGAGATGATAAAAGAGTCTAAAAAACCTATAATCTATGCTGGTGGAGGTGTTAAATCATCCAATAGTGAAGAAGTTCTTGTAAAATTTGCAACTAAGATAGATACACCTATATTAAATACACTTATGGGACTTGGAAATATAGATAGAAAAAATGAATTATCTCTTGGAATGGTTGGAATGCATGGAAGTAGAGAAAGTAACTTAGCACTTTCTAATTCAGATTTAGTGATAGCGATAGGTGCAAGATTTAGTGATAGAGTAATAAGTAAAAGTTCTGAATTTGCTAAAAATGCAAAAGTAATACACATAGATATAGATCCATCTGAAATAAGTAAAAATATAAAGTCCAATATATCTTTAGTTGGAGATGTAAAGATGGTTCTTAGTCTACTACTAGAAAGAGTTGAAGGTAAGGACAATAGCAATTGGAAAGAGGAAATAAAGACCTTTAGAAAAGGTGAGGGTGTAGAGGAAAAAGAGTTTCATCCACAGAATATACTTAGAAAAATAAACGAAAAATACGAGCAATTGGCAAATCCAACTGTAGTTGTTACTGATGTTGGCCAGCACCAAATGTGGTCTGCAAAGTATTGGGATTTTAAAGGAAATAAAAGTTTTATAACATCAGCAGGTCTAGGAACTATGGGATTTGGTCTAGGAGCAGCTATTGGAACTAAAGTTGGTAATTTAGATAAAAATGTAGTTTTAGTTACTGGTGATGGAAGCTTTAGAATGAATTGTAATGAGTTAGCTACAGTTGCAAATTATAATGTACCTATGCTTATTTTATTGCTTAATAATAGAACTCTAGGAATGGTAAGACAATGGCAGAAATTATTTTCTAATCAAAGATACTCTCAAACTGATATTAATGAAAATGTAGACTATGTTAAGCTTGTAAATGCTTATAATATAGATGGATATAAAGCATGTGATATGGAAGGATTAGAAAGAATTTTGGATGCAATAGATTTTAATAAACCTGTGTTTTTACAATGTGATATAGATAAAGACTATGATGTTTATCCTATTGTAGCTCCTAATGATGCATTAGAAAATTTGATATGTAACTAAAAATTGATACTGAATATTGATAAAGTTTTTTATTAAACTTTTATTGATATTCAGTTTTTTATTTTACAATAATCTCAAGTATAGATTAATATTTTTTAGTTTTATAATAATTTAATTCATGTATGATAAAGTATTGATTAAATATTAATGATGGAATTTAGAATAATAATGTAACTTAAGTAAATAATAATTCTGAATAATAATTTACGGAGGTATTTATATGTTTAAGCATGATAAAGCTTTATTAAAAGAAGTAAAAGTAGAAAGACCAAACCCTCAATATGCCGTTTTGATGCAAGAACAGTTAGGTGGTGGAAATGGAGAATTAAAAGCAGCAATGCAATATTTAGCTCAAAGCTTTAGAATAAAAGACCCTCAAATAAAAGATTTATTTCTTGATATAGCAGCAGAAGAACTTAGTCATATGGAAATGGTAGGTCAAACTATAAATTTATTAAATGGGCATGATGTTGATTACAAAGCAGTTGATACAGGGGAAATCGAAACTCATGTTTTAACTGGATTATCACCAGTATTAATAAATTCATCAGGAGCTCCATGGACTGCTGATTATGTTACAGTTACAGGTGATTTAGTAGCTGATTTACTTTCAAATATAGCTTCTGAACAAAGAGCAAAGGTAGTTTATGAGCATCTATATAGACAAATTGATGATAAATATGTAAAAGAAACAATTGATTTTTTACTTAATAGAGAAGAAGCACATAATGCTTTATTTAGAGATGCTTTAAACAAGGTTAAAGATACAGGTTCAAACAAGGATTTTGGAGTTACAGAAGATTCTAAGCTATACTTCGATTTATCAACTCCAGGACCAAATCATGATACTAAGATAGATATCAATCCTCCTTCTTTTGAAAAACCTTTAAAGAAATAGCTTGATATTTCTTGTATTGTTTTGTTTTGGTAGGTATTTTAAAAATTATTTGCCTAGAGGAATTAAGTAGATAAAAACTTAAATATATACAGTTAAAAATGGGTATATGCTTATTATAAGTGTATATCTATTTTTTTATTGCAAAACATATAACAAAATAATAAATGAGGTGGTATTATGGCAACGAATAAAAAACCTAATAATTTAATAAGTGAGAAATCTCCATATCTTCTGCAACATGCATATAATCCCATAAATTGGCATAGTTGGAACGACGAAACTTTTAAAAAGGCAAAGGAAGAAGATAAACCGATATTTTTAAGTATTGGATATTCAACTTGCCACTGGTGTCATGTTATGGAAAATGAATCTTTTGAAGATGAAGAAGTTGCTGAAATAATGAACAAAAACTTTATAGCAATAAAAGTAGACAAGGAAGAAAGACCAGATATAGATAGTGTGTATATGACAGTTTGTCAAGCAATGACAGGTAGTGGTGGATGGCCAATGACTATAATAATGACTCCTGATAAAAAACCTTTTTTTGCAGGAACTTATTTTCCAAAATACTCAAGATATAATAGACCAGGTGTTATAGATTTATTGGAAAATGTATCTGACAAATGGAATACAAATAAGGATATGCTTATAAAATCTGGAAATGAAATAGTAGAGGCTCTTAAAGATGATTTTGGAGTGAAAAATACAGATGGTGATTTATCAAAAGATATGTTGAGTTCATCAGTTAGAATATTTAAAACTATTTATGATGATAAATATGGTGGTTTTGGTAATGCACCTAAGTTTCCAAGTCCTCAAAATCTTATGTTTTTGATGAAATACTATAGTATAGAAAAAGATGAAGATGTATTAAAAATGGTGGAAAAAACTTTAGATGGAATGTACAGAGGAGGTCTATTTGACCATATTGGATTTGGTTTTTCAAGATATTCCACTGATAAAAAATGGTTAGCACCTCATTTTGAAAAGATGCTATATGACAATGCTATGCTTACAGTTGCATATTTAGATGCATACAAGATAACCAAGAAAGAGTTATATAAAGAAATTGCTATAAAAACTATAGATTATGTAATTAGAGAGATGCAAGATAAAGAAGGTGGATTTTATTCAGCACAAGATGCAGATAGTGAGGGCGAGGAAGGTAAATTTTATACATTTAATCCACTTGAAATAATTGATATATTAGGTGAAGAAGATGGAAAATTCTTTAATGATTATTTTGATATAACTAGTAGTGGAAATTTTGAGGGGAAAAGTATTCCTAATCTCATAGAAAATAAAGAATATGATAAGTATAATGAAAGAATAGCTAATTTGAGTAAAAAGGTATTTGAATATAGGAGAGAAAGAACTTCTTTGCATAAAGATGATAAAATTCTGACATCATGGAATGCATTGATGGTAGTAGCTTTAGCAAAGGCTTATAAAACTCTAAAAATGGATAGATATTTAGAGTATTCAAATAAGTGTATTGATTTTATAAATAGTAATCTTGTGAATAAAGCAGGTAGATTATTAGCTAGATATAGAGATGGTAGTGCTGATTATTTAGCATATTTGGATGATTATGCATTTTTAATATGGGCATATATAGAACTTTATGAATCAACATTTGATATAAAGTATTTAGAAGAGGCATTAAAATTAAATGAAAGTTGTATTGAGCTTTTTTGGGACTATGAAAAAAGTGGATTTTACCTATATGGTAAAGATAGTGAAAATTTAATAGCAAGACCAAAAGACTTGTATGATGGAGCTATTCCATCAGGTAATTCTGTACAATTATATAATCTTATAAGACTTGCAAAAATTACTGGTGACAATAAACTTGAAGAATTGTCATACAAGCAATTAAAGCTTTATTCAGATAGTGTAAAAAATTCACCAACAGGATATAGTTTTTATATGCTTTCATTAATGTATGAACTTTATCCTACAAAAGAAATCATATGTATTTTAAAGGAAAACTCTGATTTAATTGGTTTTAAGACTTTAGTAAGTGAAAATTTTTTACCAAATTCAACTTTTTTAGTAAAAAAATACAATGAAGAAAATACTAAGATAGATTTTTTAAATAATTATAGATTAAAAAACGACAAAACTACTTATTATGTATGTCAAAATAATAGTTGTAGTCAACCATTTAATGATTTACAAAAGCTAAATGATATAATTTTTATGAGAGACTAATTATAATGTTGAAAGAACTCAGTATTGATATTTGATACTGAGTTCTTTTTGCAATAGTTATTCACCTAGTTACATTTTACTGTTCTCCTTTCTTTTTAGGGATATTTACGTAGTTCTTATTATTAGGCAAAATAAATCATGGTATTCGCACTCCATTTCTTGATTTTATTTGGTTATCCATATATAATATATGCTGATATATTATAACGAAAGAACCATTTGAATATGGAATATATGTCTTGCCCCTAAGTGGCGATAAAATGGGGCATTTCTGAAAGATGGTGCAAAATATACTGGAATTTTCAAAAATTGATTATATGTGGCTAATACTAAAAGACTCTAAAAAGTCGTATAGTAGAACAAAGAGGAGAAAGGAGCTATAATATGAATAATGTTGTGATTATAGACGATGACAAAGAGCTTTGTGCTCTTATGAAAAAATGTGTAGAGCAAGAAAATTTATCTGCTATTATTGCACATGGAGGTGTGGAGGGATTACGCCTGACTGATGAAAACAAAAATAGCTGCTCTCTTGTGATTTTGGATGTAATGATGCCAGACATAGATGGGTTTCAAGTTCTGAAAAAAATTAGGGAAACAAGTAATGTCCCAGTACTTATGCTTACCGCTAAAAGTGACGAGAATGATAAAGTTTCTGGGTTGCGTCTAGGTGCTGACGATTATCTAACAAAGCCATTCTGCATAAATGAGCTTATGGCTCGTATCAATTCTCTTATTCGCCGTTATACTATGTTAAACCCTACTTTTGTAACAGATACAGATTGCATAATAATAAAAGGCATGGTTATTGACAGAACAAATCGCGTTGTTTCCGTTGACAATATTCCTGTTCAGCTTACAAGCAAAGAATTTGATTTACTTTCTTTTCTGGCTTCTAATAAAGGACGAGTGTTTACCAAAAAACAGATTTATATGCAAGTGTGGGGAGAAGAATATGCTTTTGACGATAGTAATATTATGTCTTTTATCAGTAAATTACGGAAAAAGATTGAAGCAGACCCTGGACATCCATTTTATATTTTGACAGTCCGAGGTGTTGGCTATCGTTTTAATAAGGAGGCATAACCTAAATATGAATGTTTATCTGCTTTTTGCATTTGCTCTTGCTTTAATTATTATAGTGTATCTCGTTTCTATTTTGTGGCGTGTCCGAACACAGCTTGCACTTATAAAATATGCTTTAGAAGATATAAAAAACGGGAACCTTAACCGACGTGTTTTAACAAGGAAGAGTGATATAACAAGACAAATTTGCTATGATATTAACGAAATTGCAATCAACAGTCAATCACAGCTTATCCAGCAGAAACAATCGGAACAAGCATACAAACAGCTAATGACAAGTCTTTCCCATGATGTAAAAACTCCACTTGCTTCTTTGGTTGGTTATTTGGAGGCAATCGAAACTGATATTGTTGTAGGAGAAGAAAAGGACGAATATATACATGTTGCGTATAATAAAGCCCAACACTTAAAACATTTTGTAGAAAATCTATTTGAATGGGTGAAATTGGATTCTAGGGAACAGATTTTTCATTTTGAACTTTTCGATTTGAATGAATTATCTCGTAATATTATAGCTGATTGGGTTCCTATTTTAGAAAAATGCCATTTTGAATATGAAATTGATATACCTGAAACTGAGTATGCTATGCACATAGATGTAAACGCATATACCCGCATTCTTAATAATCTATTACAAAATATCATTAGGCATAGTGATGGAGATAAAGTAACACTACATATTTTTGAAAATGAACAGCAAGTCAAAATTGTAGTAGAAGATAACGGGAAAGGAATATCTTCTGATAATCTCCCACATATCTTTGAAAGAATGTATCAATGTGACCATTCTAGGTCATCAAAAGGTAATGGCTTAGGATTGGCGATTGTAAAAGAACTTATCAATGTTCACAAAGGAACGATTACCGCCAACAGCACCATTAATATGGGGACTATATTTACAATATTGCTTCCGAAAGCTCTGTAAAATGCAGGGCTTTCTTTCTGCTAAAACAAGATAAAAGCAAGGTTTTAGCAAGGTTTTGGCAAGGTTTATGTTGTATACTTCTAATTGTGATTGTTTCTGATATTCTATCAGTTATCACATGACAAAAGTAGTTTTATGGAAAGTGAGGAAATTTTATATGAATGATTTTGTGATTGAAACAAAACATCTGACAAAAGTTTATGGAGAACAGGAAGTGGTTAGCAAAGTCAATCTCCATATTAAAAAAGGTCAAATTTATGGTTTGTTAGGACGCAATGGCGCTGGTAAAACCACGATTATGAAAATGATTTTAGGACTGACGCCTATCACTTCTGGCGAAGTAACTGTATTCGGAAAAAATATCAAAGGTAGAGAAAAACAAATATATCCCCGTATTGGCGCAATTATTGAAACACCAGGATTTTATCCAAATTTAACTGGAACAGAAAATCTTGAAATTTTTGCGAAGCTGCGTGGCACAGCCAGCCCACACGCAGTTGAAAACGCATTGAAAATAGTAGGATTGCATTATAAAGACAAAAAGCTGTTTGGTAAGTATTCACTTGGAATGAAACAGCGTCTGGGAATTGCAAATGCTATTTTACATGACCCAGAAGTGCTGATTTTGGATGAACCTACAAACGGTCTTGACCCTATTGGCATTGCTGAAATGAGAGATTTTATTAAACATTTAAGTGTTGAGTGCGGAAAAACGATTCTTATTTCAAGTCATATTCTTTCGGAAATTTCATTATTGGCTGATGATATTGGAATCATCAACAATGGTGTCCTCTTGGAAGAAAGCAGCATGAGCCAACTAGAAAAGAAAAATCGTAAATATATACTGCTGCAAGTGTCAGATACTCCAAAAGCTTTACTGATTTTAGAGCGTCAATTCAACTTAAAAGATTATTCTGTTCAAGACAGCCATAGCTTACGTATTTACGACACTAATCTGAATATGGGTGAAATAAATAAAGCCCTTGTTATGCAGAATGTTACTGTAACTAGTTCGGGGATTTGTAATGATACTTTAGAGGACTATTTCAAAAAAATTACAGGAGGAGAAGGCATTGCTTAAATTTATTCAAACAGAATTTCTTAAACTGCGCCGCAAGAAACTTATTTGGTTAATGTTGTTAGCTACTCTCATTATGCCATTTTTCGCACTATTATATTTCAAGCATTTGGGAGAAACTGATGTTGACCCAATACAATTTTATAAATGGTCTGCGTTCAGTTATACTATTTTTATTATTTTGCCTGTCGTTTTGGGAATGTTTTGTACGATACTTATGCGCGAAGAAAATCAGTATGATATACTCAAACAACTTTTGATTGTGCCTATAAGCAAAATGGGATACTTTTTCAGTAAATTTTTTGTGGTTTTGATTTACTCTATTTGTTTCATGCTGATTACAGCCATTGCTTCTATTATATTCAGTATACTTCCTGGATATGTCGTATTTGAATGGGGAAGCGTTTTATATTTACTGAAAAAATGTTTGGAATTTGGTGTTATTATTGCTTTTGTAATGCTACCAATTTTAGCAATCGCTGTGTCGCAAAAAGGATATATTCTCCCAACTTGTATAACATTGGTGTATGCCTTTTCTGGTTTTATCTTAATGACAGTAAATATGTATTTACACCCGTTATCCAGTATGGCAGTTATCGTTATGCGAAATAAAGATATTCCAGGTCTTGTATATACACAGGCAATTAACATTCCACTTGCATTTCTTTGTATTTGCATTTGGGATATTGTTTCAATAGTACTTGTAAATATAGCATTAAGAAAAAGAAAGTGAGGTATGAATCATGCAAAAATTACTTTGGGCTGAAAGCCAAAAGCTTCGCCGTTCAAAGGTTGTTTGGATTGCAGTTTTTGCAATAGTTATGGTAGCTACTATGATTTTTGCAGGAGGACAAGGTGTGCATGATGGACCAGATTTACACTATGGATTAAAAACTGTATATGAGGGCTCTCGGTATATAGACAATGCAGGGTGGTATATGGACGAAGTTCAACCCTGGGCAACTTTTTTTGTTCTTCCAGCAGTCATTGCCCTTTTAGGGAGTTATATGATTTGTCGTGAAGAAGATGATGATACCATAAAATCTCTGCGCCTAATTCCTGTAAATGAAGCAAAATTAACCATTGCAAAAATGATTGTTACTTTTGCATTTAGCATACTCCTTTATTTGTTGCTCTTTGCCATAACATTTTTGACTGAAGTTATTTTACATCTTTCCGATTTATCAGTAGAACTGATTTTAAGTTCTTTGAAAGAATATTTTTTAGGTGGTGTAGGTGTATTCCTTGCAATTTCACCCATTATCGCGCTGGTATCACGTATGAAAAAAGGGTATTGGCTTGCGTTAGTATTTACTGAAATTTATTCTGTTACTGGACTATTTGCTAGTATGTCAAATACTCTAAAAACCTTTTATCCTATTTCAGCTATATTTAACTTTTCTGGTTACCACATAACCACTGTAGGAAAAATAATGGGGAGTACTATAATATTGTTGCTGTGCATCTGTCTTTCTGCCTTTATACTGAAAGGGCTAAAACATAGTGAAGAAAATTGAAATAGGTAATATCAAAATGAAGAAGATGAAAAAGCTGATTATGCTTATTGTATTTCTATTACTCTTTGATATGCTACACTGTTATATCGAATGGAAATTCAACAATGACTCACCTAAAGGGATAATAGAACTAATAGATGAGTGGACTGACCAGATTGGTCTGCATCATGTGATGGGTGTATTTTTTTATTCGAAAATGCAACTGGAATCATTTCTGTGTGGCGACTAAGAGTGAAAAGTAGAAATTCCTATCAGAAATGATGAAGCCATTTGAAATTTCAGACAATCATAGAAAACCAGTTTGGTTACATCTATAGATAATTCATCTATGTATTTTAATGTAAGAATAAGCTTATAATGTTTGAGAATCTTATCTAAGCAACTTACTATAATCTGATTTTCATAATCTCGCATGATTTCAAGTTCAATGACCTTAATACAGTCAACAAAAGACTATAAAAGTTATTCAAATTTATAAAAGGATAAATAGATTTAACGGCGATTTTGAAAAAATTAAAGTCGCCGTTTTCATGTTTTGATTTATATTATACAAATATCTATATTTCAAACCTCCATCTTTAATCTCATGAGCATTTAAAAATATTGTGATATTATAGATAGCTTTTTCATTATAATATTAATCTTTTTTATTTACTTTATTTCTTCTTCTTGAGAATTCTTTAAGTGCTTCAGCTTTAATTTTATCAAGTTCTTCATCCTCCATAAAATTAGCATCGTCTTCAAATCCATCTTGTTCTTCGCCATTAAAACGATACATTTTTTTTAGTAAACTCCACAAGGTTTCTAATTCGTCTTGAGTAAACTCATGAAATACATCTGCCATAAAATTTATTCCAACTCTACTACATTTAATCATGACTTGTTTTCCTAAATCGGTAACCTTTACATTAATTGCTCTTTTATCATTTGGGCTTGGAACTACCTGAACATATTCATTTTTTTCAAGGTTAGCAACTATTCTATTTATATTTTGTTTACTTGTACCCATTTTTCGTGCAATATTATTTAATGTTGTTTCTTCTTCTGGTAAGTGAAGAATAGATAAAATAGTCATATATTGTCTTGAAGTAAGTACATCAAAATACTTATCGCCTTCTATTTGTATTTTGTTTGTAAGAGTAAAAAGAGTTGCATATGTTTGATTCATTAGAAACAATTCTTTCAATTCATTTGAATAATCCATAAAATATCTCCTTTGTATTTAGATACTATTTTGACGAAAACAGAATATCACGAATTGAATATAATGTCAATATGATGTCCAAGTATAGTTAAATGTTCTCTCTAAATAATTAATATTCAATAACTAAATTATTATATAGTTATTTAGAGCAACACTTGTATAGCAATTTATGCTAATAATTAATAAGTAAGAAACTTATATAGAACGTTTTGACTTGAAAATTGTAGTAATATAGTATATAAGTTAATATGTTGAATAAATTCAGGCTGGAGGAGTAATTATGAAGTGTACAAATTTTACTTTCAAGGGAAAAGAAGATTTAGATATATATACATATAAATGGGAAGATGAAAGTATAGAAAACCCAAAGGCAATTGTACAAATTGCCCATGGAATGGCAGAAACTGCACAACGGTATGAAGTTTTTGCTAAAGAGCTTACTAAAAATGGATATATAGTATATATAAATGACCATAGAGGACATGGAAAAACCGCAAAGACAGTAGAGAATGTTGGGCATCTAGCTGAAAAAGAAGGTTTTAGATGCCTTGTAGAAGATATGAATACTTTAACAAGTATTATAAAAAAGGAAAATAAAGATTTGCCAATTTATTTATTTGGGCATAGTATGGGGTCATTTGCGAGTCAAAGATACATAATGGATTACAGTGATAATTTATCTGGTCTTATATTATGTGGTTCAAATGGAAAACAAGGTATTATTCTAAATTTTGCTCATCTAATAATTAATCATGAGATTAAAAAGCATGGAAGAAATTCTCGAAGCAATAAAATAAATGATTTAATATTTGGTGGAGAAAGCATAAGAAGAAATAAAAATACTAAATTTGATTGGTTAAGTAGAGATAAAGAACAAGTTGAAAAATATATAAATGACCCATTTTGTGGGGTGGTATGTACTTGTGGCTTTTTTTATGATTTAGTACAAGGGTTAAAAGAAATAGAGGATAAAGAAAACTTAAAAAAGATACCACTTGATATTCCTATTTATATAATATCTGGAGATAAAGACCCTATAGGTAAAAATGGTAAGGGTGTCTTAAGGCTAAGGGATAGATATATAAAATTAGGAGTAAAAGATGTAACATGTAAACTCTATAAAGATGGAAGACATGAATTATTGAATGAGATAAATAAAGAGGAAGTTTTCGAGGATGTTATTTGTTGGCTAAATGAAAAATGGGAATTTTGTAGTCAATGAAATAAGCTTTTAACTTATAATTTAACCAATAGTTAAATTATAGGTTTTTTGTTAACTTTGCCTCGATTTACTAATAAATGCTTTTTTAATATACTTAAATTAAGAGATATACATTAAGGAGGTATATATGCGAATTAAAATAGGTGAAGTCATACAAACATTGAGAAAAGAAAAAAGTTTAACACAAGAACAATTAGCAAAGTTTATAGGAGTGTCAACACCAGCAGTATCTAAATGGGAAAGTGGAAACTCTTATCCAGATATAGAACTATTGCCAGTATTAGCAGATTTTTTTAATGTATCTGTTGATAAACTTTTAAACTATAAAGTAGATTTAAGTGAAGAAGAAGTAATGAAAGTCTATAAAGAACTAGAAGCAACTCTTGCTAAAGTAGAAATTGATTTATTAATAGAGGAACCATTAGAAGAATTTAAAGAAGATTTAGAATCTGTAGAAAGACTTGCTAATATGTATATGGAGAAATATCCTCAAAGTTATCTGCTAAAGTTAAAAATAAGTTCGCTATACCAAATGTATTCATATAAATTTGGTAAAGATAAATTCAATAGTAAAATTAAAGAAACAACAAATATTCTTGAAGATATAGTTAGAAATACAGATGATATTCAGATTAAAGAAACAGCGCTTCTTATTTTATCAAATGCATATTATATGTTAGACGATTACGAAAAGGCAGAATTATATTTAAATATGATACATAAAGCAATAGGAGACACAAGTGTTAATTTAGCTATGATATATTTAAGTCAGAATAGATTGGATGAAGCAGAAACATTACTTCAAAATAAATTATTTAGCGATGTATTTAATGCAACTCTGGATTGTAAAGGATTAATTAATGTATGTAAAAATAAATATAAAGAATTAAAGAAAGAATTAGATGATGGAAGCTATAACAAAAAAACAACAGAAAAAGAAATGGAATATATAAAAAATAAATCATTAGGATATGCAAATATATCTTTAGAAATAAAGAAGAAATTTAGTGAAAATAGAGGTGCTTTTTTTGGAATATACATGGACTACATAGAGTTGTCTTTAAATTTCTTATTTTTTAATATGAAAGAAGAAGCTAAAGAAGCTTTATATGGTTTAAATGAAATATTAGAAAAATATCATCTACATGAAAGTTCAGATACAAGTCAAATGATGTTTTTTGATAAAGTAAAATCTAGAAATTCATATACTTTTAATGTATATACTAATCTACTTATCATGTTTAATGATAATAGTTTTAATGAATTAAGAGAAGAACCAATTTTTGAATCTATAATTAAAAAGGTTTCAGAATTGGAGAAAATGTTAAAAGATAAATAAATGTTTAGTGTGACGAACTGAAATTAGTAAATAAAAAGCTGGAAATCAGGATACTTAATAAAGTAAATATCTTGTTTCTAGCTTTTTATTTGCATGAAATAAGTTATCAAACATAGAGATTTAATTTGTATGAAATAAGTCATTAACCGTAGAATATAAAAAAATTATGAATAAAACAAATTTAGAAGTTACAAAAAAGTTACATAAATTTAGAAAGTTATAATATACATATATAATATAAGATTAAAACTGTAATAAATAAGTTAATTTAAAATTTGAACATGAAAGGGGAAATATTATGGAGAAAAGAGAAAAGAAAATAATAATATCATCTTTATTAAGTGTATCAATTTTAATGAGTTTAGTAAGTATATATTCTATATTAAATAAAGAAGAGATAAGTCTAACTGTTAAAGGCCAAGAACAAAAAGTGTCTTCATTTAAAAAGACAGTTGAAGAACTTTTGGATGAACAGGGAGTGAAATACAATTCTGAAGATAAAATTAATCCAAGTTTGAATACAGAATTAAAGGATAACATGAAAATCAAGGTTGTTAAAGTAACTAAAAATCAAAAAGAAGAATTTGAAAAAATACCATTTGACACAAAACATGTGAATGATAGCAATTTAGTAAAAGGAAAATCTAAAGTCTATCAGGAGGGAATAGAGGGAGAGAAAAAACTAGTCTATAATTTAACTTACCATGATGGAAAGCTAGTCAAAAAAGTCTTATCAAAAGAAGTGATTTCTAAAGAACCAACTACAAAAATTATAAAAAATGGAACTAAAGAAAAAGTATTAATTGCATCAAGAGGAGCAAATACAAGAGGAGGAAAACATATGAGAGTAGTTGCTACTGCATATGCAGGAGATACTATAACATCTACTGGTACAACACCAAGATGGGGGGTAATTGCAGTTGACCCAAATATAATACCATATGGAACAAAAGTATATATACCTAGATTAGGTATGACATTTGTTGCAGAAGACTGTGGAGGTGCAATTAAAGGGAACAGAATAGATATATTTATGAATAGTGAAGGAAAAGCATCTAATTGGGGGAGACAGAGTCTAGATGTATATGTGTATTAATTTAGTGAATATAATAACTTTACTTAGAAGGAAAAAAAGTATAAAATATGAATTAATTAAACTGTTAGATTATTCTTAAAACAGAAAAAACATAGCTAAGGGGGGATAAGATGAAAATAGTCTGCTTAGGAGACAGTTTAACATATGGATTTGGAGTATCACGAAGTAATTCATGGACAAACATTGTGAGTCAGGAGACTGGTTTAGAAATAATAAATAAGGGTATAAATGGTGATACAACAAGTGGTATGTTAGTTAGATTTAATGAAGATGTTTTACAGAATTCTCCCGATATGGTTTTTATAATGGGTGGTACTAATGATTTTATTGCTGGAGCAGGAAATGAAGTTATTAATTCTAATATAATGGCTATGGTACATCAAGCATATGCAAAAAATATTATACCAATAATAGGTATACCACTGAGACCAGATATTCCAAATGTTAGGGAAGATTGGAGTAGCTTTACGGATTTTAATACAGTATCAAAAAAGTTAGAGTCATATAATTATTGGATAAAAAAATTTAGTGTGACATTTAATACTGATTTTGTAGATTTTTATTCTGAATATAATAAGAGTATGGAAAAAGAAGGATATAAAAAATTATATTTTGATGGATTACATCCAACTAAGGAAGGTCATAGAATAATTGCAAATATTTTTATTAAGTCAATTAATAAGTATATAGAAGAGTCATAATTATATAAAAAAGGTTTATCTATGCAATTATAATAAATGGATAAAATAGGGAGGATTTTATTATGGATTATACTAAAACTTATGAAGAATGGGTAAAGAGTTCATATTTTGATGAAGATACAAAACTAGAATTAGATAAAATAAAAGATAATGAAAAAGAGATAGAAGATAGATTTTATAAAGATTTAGAATTTGGAACGGCTGGTCTTAGAGGTGTAATTGAAGCAGGAACTAATAGAATTAACAAATATACAGTTAGAAGAGCTACTTTTGGATTGGCAAACTATATACTAGAAAATACTACAGAGGAAGAAAAAAATAGGGGCGTAGTAATAGCTCATGATAATAGGCATAAATCTAGAGAATTTTGTATAGAATCTGCAAATACATTAGCAGCGTGTGGTATAAAGGCATATATATTTGATAGTTTAAGAACTACTCCAGAATTGTCCTTTGCTGTTAGAAATCTAAATGCAATAGCAGGGATAGTTATAACAGCTAGCCATAATCCACCTGAATACAATGGATACAAAGTATACTGGGAAGATGGGGCACAAGTTATGCCAGATATTGCAAATGCAATAACAGAAAAAGTAAATAGCATACATGATTATAGTATAATACCAACTTTAAATGAAGCTAATAAAAATTTAGTAGTCTTATTGGACGAAACACAGGATACTGAATTTATAGAAGCTGTAAAAAGTCAAGTTATAAGAAAAGATTTAGTAAAAAGCGTAGGTAAAAATTTTAAAATAGTTTATACACCTCTTTGTGGAACTGGCAATATTCCAATAAGAAGAGCATTAAAAGAAGTAGGATTTGAAAACATATTAGTGGTTCCAGAAGAAGAAAATCCAGACCCAAATTTTGCAGGGCTTGACTACCCAAATCCAGAAGAGAAAAAAGCTTTAAACAGAGGAATATTGCTTGCAAAAGAAAAAGGAGCAGACCTTGTAATAGCAACTGACCCAGATTGTGATAGAGTAGGTGTAGCTGTAAGAACCACTACAGGGGAATATGTATTACTTACAGGGAATCAAATTGGTGGAATGTTGACACACTATATAATAGAAGGCTTAAAAGAAAATAATCAATTAAAAGAAAATCCTACAATGATAAAAACTATAGTTACATCAGAATTTGGAGCGGATATAGCAAAAGAAAATAATGTTGATGTACTAAATGTTCTTACAGGTTTTAAATTTATTGGTGAAAAAATAAAATTATTTGAAGAAAATAAAGATAGAAATTATGTATTTGGATATGAAGAAAGTTATGGTTATTTAGTTGGAACTCATGCAAGAGATAAAGACGGTGTTGTTTCATCATTATTAATATCTGAAATGGCAGCATTTTACTATTCAAAAGGCATGAGCTTATATGAAGGCTTAATAGAACTATATAAGAAATATGGATTCTTTAAAGAACAGACTATATCTTTAACTTTAAAAGGTATAGAAGGTGTGGAAAAAATAAAAGAGATAATATCTTATTTTAGAGAAAATCAAATTGATTGTATAAATAATATAAAGGTAATTGATAAAAAAGACTACAAAAATGGTGTAGATAATCTCCCTAAATCTGATGTTTTAAAATATTTCTTGGAAGATGAGTCTTGGGTAGCTATAAGACCATCTGGGACAGAGCCAAAGCTGAAATTTTATATAGCTGTAAAAGGAACTAGTGATGCTGAAGCAGATGAAAAGCTTAGAGGTTTAAAAGAATATATAGATATTATGGTATCAAAATTAAAATAAAATAGACTAAATTGCTATATAAAAGAATAATAAATAAGTATTAAAGATGCAATTTTATTTGTATTTAAATAAAAGCATTATAAAAAACTGGTTGACATTTAACTGAAAGTTAGCCAGTTTTTTAATTAAAAAGTATTTTACGAAAATTATTATTTTAATTATTTGTTTTGACAGCTTTTGTTATATTTGTAATAAATGATTTATTAAATTTTATACAACAGTATATTTTCTTAGTATGTAAACTTTAAAGACATTTGTTTTGAAAATAGATTTATTTTTCATACTTACTACTAATCTATCTCAGTTTTGTATAATAATATAAAAATAAAACAATATATACTATAGGTAATAAGAGTAATACTTTTAAATCAAGGTCAAAAGTATTAGTATAAAATGCAAATATGAGTGCTAATAATACAATTATTAAGTTTGGGATTGTTTGAAAGAATGCTTGTTTTGCTCTTTTATTCATTGTATTTCCTCCTTGTAAATATTAATATTTTAAAATGTTTTTCATAAAATAATCAGTAACTTATATTTGATTTTCTTAATCAAAGTATAACAAGAGAATAAGAATAAAGAGTTACTAAAATATTACAATAAGAAATAAAGAAACAAAAAAGTTTATATTTCAAGTTTTTAAAATTTCTTTATTATAATTGAGACTATTTAAGTGTGATATAATAAAAAGATACTTACTAATTTTACTTAGAGGAGTTTAACTTATATGGAAGTAAAAAAGATTGATAGTGATTACATAGAACCTTTACTTAATAAATTAATTGATGAATATCACATAAATGAAGATATTTTATCAAATTTGATTAAAATAGAATCAGAAAAACTAAGAAATTATAAAAAATATGAAAAAGAATTTACAGCAGATTTAGACGTATGGGCAAGATGGATAAATTTTGTTTTGCAACTCGAATATACTATAGATGTTGATTCAGATTCTAGGCTTAGAGGTATTTTAAGTTTACTAATTGAGATATATGAAATTAATATTGAATTTATAGCTAAAGTTGCACATGTTGAAGAACAATATTTGGTAGATTTTATAAATGGAGTAGATTATGTGCCAACAGAAGTAAAATACAGTATATGTGCTACTGCTATGAATCTGAGTTTAATATTTAAAAATAAGGAAATATAAAGAGTTAAATAAATAGAATAGATTATAATATATATTTGTATTAATCTACCTTAATACCTTATGAAGTTACCTATATATAGAAAAAGCACCTATAATTAAAAGGTGCTTTTCTTATTTATACAATTTATATTGTGTCTTTATCCTATTTGTTTTATTAAAGCTTTTGCAGATTTAATCTTTGATTTTTCATTAGTTTTTTCTAATAAGTCTAAAGCACAATTAGTACAAATATTTACTTCATTACAACTATCTTTTTCAGAGTAAGTTATATACTTATTTTTAGATTTGTCTATCTTGTCTCCACAATAATTACATATTATAAAGTTACTCATATTTTAAGACCTCCGTTTTATTTATTTTTGAATATAAAAATATTATTTAAATAGAATTTGCATTAACAATTAATGTAAAATTTGTATAATTCTGAAAATTAACTTGTTAAAATTATAGCAAATTTGCAACTTTACTTTTAATTATAATGTATTTTATTCAAAAGATAAACATTATAACCATAAATACTTAACTTTTATTACATATTTCTTAAATTATAAGCATAAGATTAATATTGATTTGATATAATCAATAATTGTTTAAGAAGAAAATATAATAAATTTAAAAGTTACCCTGCTAATACTAGTTTGTTTAATATTTTTATTTGTTGTTACTTTAAAAAACCTTTTTGTGTTGTCAATTCAATTAGAAAATACATCTCGAATTTTATCCTTTTAAATTAATACCACTAGAAGCTTGTATATAATCATAATTATAGTCCAATAATATATATTTAATTCAAGATTATACTTTTTATTTTCAGTGATTAAAAAATTAAAATATTAGTAGAATTATTATTTTCAGCTTTTATTTACTTTATTTTTGTTTAAATAATTATATTATGGTATGAATCTGAGTATAATTAATATTGTATAATGAAATTAATATTAGAGAAAAGGGGATATTTATGTTTGGGATAGATAAGAAATTAATTGAATATATAGTAGCAAAATCTAATTATAGTGAGTTAAGTTCAAAATCAGCAGAAGTATCTTTTTTCTTAATGTTGTCTATATTTCCTTTTTTAATATTTACAATAAGTTCTATAGCATATATACCAGTTCTTCATTTAAATAAATATATAGCCTTATTTAGAAACATGATGCCAGAGAGTGCTTTTGATGTATTATCTTCAATTATAGTTTCTGCAATAGACAATAGAAGTTTAAATTTTTTAGCTGTCAGTTTTGTACTTACGATGTGGACATCTTCAAGGGCAGTAAAAGCACTTATTAAAGGAATGAATAGAGCTTATAAAGTTAAAGAAACTAGGTCTTTTTTAAAAATCTTATCTATATCATTTTTATTTACGATTATGCTTTTGGTATTGATTTTTTTATCTATGATATTTTTGGTTTATGGAGAGAAGATAGGTTATTTTATTTTTAACTTTATAGGATTAGATGAGATATTCATAAAAATATGGGATATTCTAAGATACACTGTAGGTATTGCAACAATAATAGTAATATTTACATTTTTGTATAAGTATACACCTAATAAGAGTTTGACTATGAAAGAATCTGCTCCAGGTGCTATTTTTGCTACGTTTGCTTGGTTTGTAGTATCATTTTTCTATTCTTATTATACAAACTATTATGCTAACTATGAAGTAATCTATGGAAGCATAGCTGAAATAATTGTACTTATGACATGGATATATTTTAGTAGTTGGGTTATTGTTGTAGGTTATGAATTAAATTCAAGATTGTATTTTAGAAAGATAAGAAATGAAATGTTAAAGTAAAATATTAAAATAAAAATTGGTATTTGATATTGCAAATGTAAATTTTGTAAAAACGTTTTCTGAAAATAATTTACATTTGTTATTACATATGATAATATTGAGTTAAGATATTGGTAAGGAGATGATTCAATGTTGTCAACAGTTACATGGAGAAAAATGCTAATAAGTGCAGCAGAAATATTAAAAGAAAATAAGATATATTTATGTGAATTAGATGGTATAGTTGGAGATGGTGACCATGGAGTTACTATAGATAGAATAGCTGATTGTATGAGAAAAAGGGCTCTAGAAGAGCATGATGATGATAGTATAAAATCAATTAATGAAGATTTGAGTACTTTATGTATGAATGTAAATGGAGGGTCAGCAGGACCTTTATGGGGAACTATATTTGAGGGAATGGCTGAAGGAATAGAATATAAAAAAGAACTTAAAATAGAAGAAGTAAAAGATATGTTTATTGAAGCAAGAGAAAATTTATCTCTTATTTCTACTGCTAAAGTAGGTCAAAAAACACTAGTAGATGCATTATACCCAGCAATAGATGCTATGCATACTATTGAAAGTGACAACATAAAAGATGTTTTTAAAGTGGGTTATGAGAAAGCAGTAGAAGGCGCAGAAAGCACTAAAACTTACATAGCAAAATTTGGACGAGCAAAAAGTATAGGGGAAAGAAGTTTAGGGCATATGGACCCAGGCGCTGTTTCTATATCATTAATGTTTAAAGGTTTATATGACGCATTATAAAAGAGATTAACACAGCAATTAATCAATATAACAAATTTAATAGGGGGAATTTATCATGTCAATGAAAAAATTTATTAACCAACCAGAAGATTTAACTAGAGAAGTTTTAGAAGGTTTAGAACTTTCAAATTCGGAGTTACTAAGAGTTACAGATTCAAATTTAGTAATAAACAAAAAGTTGGAAGAAGAAGATAGAGTAACAATAGTTACTTTAGGAGGAGCAGGTCATGAACCAGCTTTGAGTGGATTTGTTGGAGATGGAATGGTTGATATAGCTGTAGTCGGAGATGTATTTGCCGCTCCAGGACCAAATTCTTGTTTAGAGGCTATAAAGATGGCAGACAAAGGGAAAGGTGTATTATTTGTAGTTCTTAATCATGCAGGAGATATGTTGACAGGAAACCTTGTTATGAAACAAGTTAAAAAAGAAGGATTAAATGTTAGAAAAGTTGTTACTCAAGAAGATATAGCAAATGCACCGAGAGAAAATAGTGATGATAGAAGAGGATTGGTTGGATGTATACCTTTATATAAAATAGCTGCAGGGGCTGCTAAAGAAGGAAAATCTTTAGATGAAGTTGCAGAAATAGCACAAAAATTTGCTGATAATATGGCAACTATAGCTGTTGCATGTAAAGGAGCAACTCATCCATCTACAGGTATGGTAATTTCTGAACTTGGAGAAAATGAGATGGAAATAGGAATGGGGCAACATGGAGAAGGTGGAGGTGGACGTATGGAAATGAAGTCTGCTGATGAAACTGCTGAAATAATGACACAAGCTTTAATAAAGGATTTGGATATCGAAGATGGTGAAAAAGTAATGTTAGTAGTTAATGGTTCAGGAGCTACTACTTTAATGGAAATGTTAATAGTTTATAGAAAGTGTCATAGAATATTACAAGAAAAAAATATAGAAATAGTTTCAAATTGTGTTGGAGAACTTTTGACTACTCAAGAAACAGCTGGATTCCAACTATTTATAGCTAGAATGGATGATGAATTATTGAGATACTTCAATTCACCATGTAATACGCCTTACTTTAAAAAAAATTAGATTAAATTAAAGGGAGATAAAAAATGGCAGATAAAGATGGAATAATATTACCAAAAGATTATGGAATAGGGATAAAACCACCTCAACAAAGTTTTTATTTAAAAGGAATGGACAATGTAGACTGGGGAATGAAAAATAGATTATCAAAGATATTTAATCCTAAAACAGGAAAATCATTGATGTTAGCTTTTGACCATGGATATATAATGGGTCCTACTCAAGGATTAGAAAGATTAGACCTTTCAATACCTGAACTTATAGAAGATGCAGATTGTCTTATGGCTACAAGGGGAGCTTTAAGAACGTGTATAAATCCCACTCAAGATAAAGCTATAGCACTTAGATGTTCGGCTGGTAGTTCCGTACTCAGAGAGGATATGAGTAGGGAGGTTATAGGAGTTGATATAGAAGATGCTATAAGAATGAATGCATCATGCCTAGCTATACAGACATTTATGGGGGCTGAAGGTGAATGTAAGGCTATAGAAAATTTAGTCAAAACAATAGATATGGGAAATAGATATTCAATACCAGTTTTGGGTGTCGTTGCAGTAGGTAAAGAGATGGAAAGAACTGCAAAATATTTTCTATTAGCCACTAGGATGTTAGCTGAATTTGGAGCAAGTATAGTAAAGACTTATTATTGTGAGGATTTTGAGAAAATAACATCTGCTTGTCCAGTTCCAATAGTTATAGCAGGAGGGAAAAAAGTTCCAGAAAAAGAAGCGTTAGAAATGGCTTATAGAGCTATAAATGAAGGAGCGGCAGGAGTTGATATGGGGAGAAATGTATTCCAATCAGAAAATCCAAAAGCTATGATAAAGGCAATAAAGGCTGTAGTTCATGAAAACAATACTCCAGAACAAGCATACAAGTTATTTGAAGAATTAAAAGAAGAGTATAAGTAGAATAAGTTTAATATATAGGTTTTAATATAATTGGAGGGGAATTTATGGAATTTGTACATATAGGTGTTATAACAGATAAGCCACAAGAGCATGAAGAGTTTAATGAAGAATTGAAGGTGTATATAACAGACCCAAAATACACAGATTTCAAATATGAATATTTAAGATTTGTTGAAGGAAGTCCACTTCCAGAAATAATGCAAAAAAATCCTCATGTTGCATATAAAGTAAAAAACATGGACAAATATCTGAGTGAGAATGAAGTAATTGTAGAACCTTTTAAAGTAGGAGATAACTTAAAATGTGCATTTATAATTAATGGTGGTTTTATAATTGAATTAATGCAAGAATGTTAATAATTAAGCTAAAAAGCCCAGAATTTTTCTGGGCTTTTTAAATTTTTTATACAACTTGACAAATTTTATCTAATGAGATAATTTTATCTTAGAATTAGCTTTGAAAGGATGAAAATATGACTATTGAAAACGAAATGTTGAAATTAGTAGAAGTATCAAAAATGTATTATGAAGATAATAAAACTCAAGCAGAGATTGCAAAAATTTTAGGAGTATCAAGACCATTGATAAGTAAAATGTTAAATAAAGCAAAAGAAATTGGAATAGTAAAGATAGAGATTAGGGAACTATTTTCTAGTAATGATTTGCTGATGAATCAGATGAAAGAGATATTTAACATTAGAGGTGGACTAATAGTACCAGAAGCTAAAACCGAATATATAACTCAACAAACTATACTAAGTCATGGAATAAAATATATAAAAGAAGAATTACCTAAGGTTAGTAATGTCGGTATAGGATGGGGATATACTATAGGTAATATAATAGAAGAAATACAAAAGAGTGAGGATACTTTTACTTTTAAAGGAGAAGTATATCCACTGGTTGGAATGGCTAACATACCAAATAAAGGATATCACCCTAATGAATTAATATCTGTATTTTCAAATAGTACAGGATTTAGTCCTGTATTTTTATATGCGCCTGCATTTCCAACTAGTAGTGAAGAGCGAAATATCTATTTGAAAACTGAAAATTATCAGAGTATGGAGAAAAAATGGGATAATATAGATACAATAATTTTATCTGTTGATAATTATCCTCAGGTTCCAGACCAAGCTACTGCGATTAGATTTGGAAAGAAGCTTACAAAAGAAAAAGCAATAGGTTCCTTTTTATCTTATTATTTTAATAAAGATGGAGAAATAATTAAAAGTGATAGTGATTATGTCATACAAATACCTCTTGAAAAATTAAAAAAGGCAAAAAAAGTAATAGCTATATGTTCAGATTCTAGTATAGATTCAATAACAGGTGCACTGAAGACTGGATACATAACACATGTCATTACCGATGAAAAAAAAGCGACACAAATAATTATAAACAAATAATAAATTACATAAAATTAAATTTATTTGAAAATATTTGTTATGAAATATGTTATAATTAATAGAAAAATGTCATATAATTACTTAAGAAGTATTATTATAAATAACATTGAGAGGTCGTGGTTAGGATATGGATATCCATAATAAATATGTGAATTTTATAAAAAATATACCTGTGCCTTTTTTATACTGTAAGATTATAAGAGAACATGAAGATATAGAATATAGAGTGGAATATATAAGTAAAGGTATGAGTCAAGTATTGAAACTAGAAGAGGGAATTTGTGATAAAGATATATTAGATGTATTACCTATATTTAGAGCAAAAAAATATTCTAAAGAGTTGTTCTCAGATAATATAGATTGTATAAAAAGATATATTCCAGCACTTAAAAATTGGATAAACATAAGAAAACAAATAGTTGGAGATTCGTACGTAGTTTTGTATTTTAGTAAAATAGTATTCGATTATAGACAGATAATCGATTCATTTGATAAAAAAGAAAAATTAGCTTATGTTAAAGATGAAGAAGGAATATATATAGATTGTAGTGAAAATTTAATATCAATATTAAATAACAAAATTAAAACTACAAAAGATATATTTGGAAAAAACGATATAGAGGTATGGGGAGAACGAACTGGGAAATTATTTAGAGATGACTATTTAGAAGGAATATCTAGTAAAAAAAGATTTTTACAAAAACTATTTGAATACGAAGAAACATTTTTTATGGTTGAAAAATATTTCTTATATGATGAAAGTGAACTTTTAGGTACTATAGGAATAATAGATAATATAATATACAGTGGATATAATAATAAAAACTATGATTCAAAAAACTTAATGAAGATGATTGAACATTCAATACCAGAGAATATGTTTTATAAAGATGTATATGGAAATTATATTGGATTTAATTCAGGATTTTTGAATCTAGCATGTATGAATAAAGAAGAATTACTAGGTAAGAATAGTCATAAATTATCAACAGAAGAATCTCTTATAGACAAGATATGTAAAAGTGATAAGGATGTAGTTGAAAATAAAAAGATTGTTACATTTGAATCAAATATGACTATACATAACGAAAATAAATGTATTGAGATTACAAAAAGACCATATTTTGATAGTTATGGTAGTGTCATTGGAATAATTGGTACAGCAAGAGATATAAGTAGAAGAAAAAAACTAGAAGAAGAGATGGATAAAAATAGAATGGAGTTTTTTGCAAATCTATCTCATGAACTTAGAACTCCTATAAATTTAATATCATCTTCATTACAAGTAATAGAAAAGAAAGAGGGAGACTTAATAGAATCAAATGATACTCTAAAAAGAAATCTAGGTATAGTAAAACAAAATGGAAATAGAATATTGAGATTAGTAAATAATGTTATAGATTTTACAAAAATGCAGTCGGGATATTTGGATTTTAAGCCAAAAGAGTCTGATATAATATCATTTGTGGAAGATATATGTATGTCTGTAGCTGATTTTGCAAGTCAAAATAATATACAACTTACATTTGATACAGAAATAGAGGAATTTTCAATGTTATTTGATTCAGAAAAATTGGAAAGAATAATATTGAATTTACTTTCTAATGGAATTAAGTACAACAAAGAAAATGGGAAAATAAATATATTTTTATATGTGAAAGATAATATGTTTGAAATGAAAATATCTGATAGTGGTATAGGTATACCAAAAGAAAAAATAGATAAAATATTTAATAGGTTTGAACAAATTGACAATGAACTTTCTTATAGAGTTAAAGGCAGTGGAATTGGGCTTTCATTAGTGAAATCTTTAGTTGAATTGCATGATGGTAGTATATCTTTAAAAAGTCAACTTGGTGTTGGAAGTGAATTTATTGTCTCGTTGCCAGTTAGAAGCAATAATAGTGAAAAATGCAATTATAAAAGAGAGCTCAGTAGTGAGCTAAGTAAAAAATTAGAAATAGAATTTTCGGATTTATAGATTAAGTATAAAAAATAAAATTAAAAAAACTATTGACAATTTATTTGTAAGGGTTTAAAATAAATTACAATATAATAAATAAAAAAGCGATGAATAGGAAGAGTAAATCTAATTCGATTATCAGAGAGAAAAGTCCATTGGCTGAAAGACTTTTTAAATTAGAGAGATTGAAAACTACCTAGGAGCTACTTTCTGAAGTTATCTATATTAATAGATTTTAGTAAGAATAGTCGTTAACTACGTTAAAGTTTAAAGTGGGTTTTCATAAAAAATGAAAACTAAATTAGGTGGAACCGCGGGAATTATACTCTCGTCCTTATGTTATAAGGATGGGAGTTTTTTGTTATTTAAAATATTATTTGAAAGTATAAAAAGGAATTATAAAAAATTATAAAAGCGATGAATAGGAAGAGTAAATCTAATTCGATTATCAGAGAGAAAAGTCCATTGGCTGAAAGACTTTTTAAATTAGAGGGATTGAAAACTACCTAGGAGCTGTTATCTGAAGTTACTCTAAAAAGAGTTTTAGTAAGATTAACCGTTAACTGCGTTAAAGTACAAAGTGGATTTTGTCAATAATTGACAAAAATCAAATTGGGTGGAACCGCGAGTATAGACTCGTCCCTTTATATAGGGATGGGTCTATTTTTATTACAATAAAAGATTGAAAATTAAAAAAAATCGGAAAATTATAAATTTAGGAGGAAAATAAAATGCAAAATAAAGTGAAAATTGGAGTACTAGGATATGGAACTGTAGGAAGTGGACTTATAGATATAATAGATAATAATAAAGAGAAAAGAAATATAGAAATAGTTGGAATATTAGTTAATAATTTAGAAAAGCATAAAGAAAAAAAATACTCTAATATAATAACTAATAATATAGATGACATATTTGAGAAAGATATAGATATATTAGTTGAAGTTATGGGTGGTTTAGAACCAACACTATCTTATATAAAAAAAGCATTAAATAATAAAATTCATGTTGTTACAGCAAATAAAGATTTACTAGCTGAATGTGGAGATGAACTTGCAAAATTAGCTAGTGAAAATAAAGTAAGTATTAAATTTGAAGCTTCAGTTGCTGGAGGGATACCAGTATTAAAGCCAATAATAGAATCATTAGAAGGAAATAATATAGACAGCATAAATGCTATTTTAAATGGAACTACTAACTTTATATTATCTAAAATGTATGATGAGGATTTGTCTTATGACATGGCACTAAAACAAGCTCAAGAATTAGGTTTTGCTGAAGCAAACCCAGAGTCAGATGTATTAGGATATGATGCTGCTAGAAAGCTATCAATATTGTCAACTCTAGCTTATGATAATAGAGTATACTGGAAAGATGTATATCTAGAAGGAATTACAGATATAGATGAAAAAGACATAGAATATGCTAAAAAACTAAATTGTAAAATAAAATTAATTGGGCAAAGTAAATATGAAAATGATAAAGTAAGTGCATTTGTTAGACCTGTTTTAGTAGAAAAAGATAACATACTTGCTAGAATAGACAATGAGTTTAATGCTGTCATAGTAAATGGAGATTCAGTAGGAGAAGTTTCTTTTGTAGGTAAGGGAGCTGGAAGTCTAGCAACAGGAAGTGCAGTTTACTCAGATGTTATTGATATAATAGATAACAGAGTTTCTAGTATAGATTCTTTTACTAAAGATAGAATACAAGTAAATAAAATAGTTAGAGAAAAATGTGGAGCACTTCTTAGATTTAAAAAATGTAATAAAGATGAAATATTGAATATAGTTGGAAATTGCTTAGTAAACTATGATATTTTAAATGATGATGATGAGCTTGCTATTATGGTTTATGCTGACTCTGAGTATGAAATAAATAACAGTTTATGTCTAATAAAAGACAAAGGATATTGTGAAAAAATGAATAAAATGTTGAAAATAAGCTAAAAAGAAAAGAATATAGGTTTCTATGTAACATATTTTGGAAATTTTAATACTATATAGTATGAGATGAAACAAAACATCTCATAAAAAATTAAAATTAAAAGGAGATATGCTATATGGGAAATAATAAATGTTCAGGAGATTGGTATAGAAGAAGTTATTCTACATCAAGATGGTTCCAAGATGATAATAATTCATGGGATAGAGACAGAGATAGAGATTGTGACAGAGACAGAGACAGAGATAGAGATTGTGACAGAGATAGAGATTGTGACAGAGACAGAGACAGAGATTGTGACAGAGACAGAGATAGAGATTGTGACAGAGACAGAGATAGAGATTGTGACAGAGATAGAGACAGAGATAGAGATAGAAATTGTGATAGATTTAGAAGAGAAGCAGAAAAAAGAGAAAGAGAAGCAAGAGAAGCATTCTGTGAAGCTGAAGAAAGAGGAAGAGAAGCAAGAAAATTTGAAAATGAAGCTAGAAAAATGTGGGAAAAAGCAGAAAAATCTTGGAATGAACACTCAGCTTATAATTATCAAGGTATAGAATCTCTAGAAGAGTCTAGAAGATTCTTTGACGAAGGTATGGAATGTGAAGCTAGAAGAAATGGAAACAACCATAATAACCATGATTGTGATAGATGTAGATGTCATAAGTGTAATTGTGACAGATGCAAATGTGACAAATGCAACAAATGCAAATGTGATAGATGCAATTGCAATTGCTGTAGAAGATAAAAAATTTCATTGACAAATTAATAGTTAAAATATATCATATTATGTATAATAAAGAGAAAATTCAGAAAGATTAACTGAAATATAAGTATAGTTATTAGACAAATAGTGCTCAGTCAGTGAGGTGAGTACAATATGATTAAACTCCTATCCTCTAGTTATTGATAGAGGGTGGGAGTTTTTATTTATTGCTAGAATGATAACATTATAAAACTAGGAGGGAAAAGATGAAGATTATAAAAAAATCAAATATAAAAGAAAAGGTAGATGAAAAAATACTAAGAGAACAAGTAAGTTCTATAATAGAAGATATAAGAAATAATAAAGAGACTGCGTTGAAAAAATATAATGAAATGTTTGATAAAAACACAAGAGATGAATTCAGAGTTACTGAAGAAGAAATAAAAGAAGCCTATAAACATGTAGATGAGGAGTTTATAAATAATTTGAAAATTGCTGCTAAAAATATAAGCGAATTTGCAAAAGCCCAAAAGGCTAGTTTCGAAAATTCTTTTGAAAAGGAAATCTATCCAGGCGTTATTTTAGGTCAAACTAATATTCCTATAGAGTCATGCCTTGCATATGTTCCAGGTGGACAATATCCTTTATTTTCAACAGCTCTTATGCTTATAATACCTGCAAAAATTGCAGGAGTAAAAAGAATAGTGGCATGTTCACCAACTATGAAAAACACTAAAAATATAAATCCTAAAACATTAGTAGCTATGGATATAGCAGGAGCTGATGAAATATATGCAACTGGAGGAGTTCAAGCTATAGCAGCATTTACATATGGTACAGAAAAGGTTAAACCTGTTGATATAATTGTAGGACCAGGAAATAAGTTTGTAACAGAAGCTAAAAGACAATGTTATGGGCAAGTCGGAATTGATTTTGTAGCTGGTCCAAGTGAAGTTCTTATAATAGCTGATGAAACTTCAAATCCAGTCTATATTGCAGCTGACTTGTTGGCACAATGTGAGCATGATTTAAATGCAAGAGGTATATTATTAACTGATAGTTTAGAAATAGCACAAGAGGTTGAAAAAAATATGAAAATCATGTTAGAAGATTTACCAACAAAAGATATTGCATATAATTCATGGAAAAATAATGGTGAAATAATACTGGTTGATGATATAGATGAAGCAATAAAAATAAGTAATTTTTATGCACCAGAACACTTAGAAATAGCAGTAAATAAATATGAAGAAATTTGTGATAAATTAACTAACTATGGCTCATTGTTTATTGGAAACTTATCTGCTGAGGTATTTGGTGATTATGTTTCAGGTACAAATCATACACTACCAACATTAAAAGCATCAAGATATACTGGTGGTGTTTGGGTTGGTACTTTTATAAAAACTTGTACAAAGCAAATATTAAATGAAAAAGCTATAAAAGTGTTAGCCCCTGTTGCAGAGAAGCTAGCAAAAGAAGAGGGATTATATGCACATGCAAAGGCAGCAGAAGTTAGATTTAAGAAGTAGATAAAGAGAGTTTTAATTGTTATAAAAATGTATACTGCAATAAAAAATAAAATTTTAGAAACAATTATTTATATTATAGTTGAGAATTTAAAAGAAATAAATTTAGAAATAACCTATTTTAAATTTATTTCTTTTTTATTGGAATAATATTGACAAATTTAACCTGTAACTATTATACTAAACTTAATAAATAAAGTTTATAAAGTAAGGTGTTGTTTATGAAAAATATAGTTGGAAAGCCACAAACGATAAAAAAAGTAAATGAAGACTTAATAAAAAATATTATAAAAAATGATGGACCTATAACAAAGCCAGAAATTTCAAGCATTACTGAATTGAGTTTAGCAACAGTTAATAAAATTGTAGAACAATTAGCTTTGAAAAATGAAGTTAAAGTAAGTGGATTAAATGAATCTACTGGAGGAAGAAGAGCTCAACTATTTGAAATAAATGCAGACTTAGAACATATAATAGCCTTGTATTATTATAGAAACAGCTGTATAGGAGTAGTTGCAAATTTATTAGGTGAAATAACTTATCAAGAAGAGTTCAATATAAGAATGGATACATATGAAAACGTTAACCATGATACTTTTTTTGTTATAGATACTTTGATTGAAAAAGTAAGGGGAAACAATATAAGAGCGATTGGAATTGGTGTTCCAGGCGTTGTAAAAAAAGGTGTAGTCAAAAACATTCCAACAATAAAAAGTTGGGAAGGTATAGATTTAGAAAATTTAATAAAGAGTAAATATAACACTAAAGTATTTATAGAAAATGATACAAATATTACCACTATTGGAATTTATCAAAAACAGTACAAAGACGAATATAAAAATATGGCACTTATGTATTTAGATGATGGTATTGGCTCAGGTATAGTTATAAATGGTGAATTATATCTAGGTTCTACAAATTTTGCTGGTGAACTAAGCTATCTAAATATAGAGTTTAGCAAGTATAACTATGATAACTTAAATATTGAAGATTACATTATGAGCTTAAGAAAAAGATATTTAAAGAGCAAAGATAATAAATTTAAGAAAGAAATTTTATCTATAATATCAAATTTTGTAAGGACTCTTGTTTGTGTTTTAAATCCAGAAGCTATGATTATACAATGCAATATATTAACTAAAAGTGACATGGAATTTATAGAAGAAGATGTAAATAAAAGTGTTGGAGGAGAAAATTTCCCTAGACTAATAAAAGTGGAGTCATTGAGAGAGGGAAGTATAAATGGGGTAATTAGTATGTGTTTAAAAGAAACTGACTACCAATATTCCCTATCTAATAAAAAAGGAGGATATTAATGTGAAATATTTGATTTCAATAGATGGAGGAGGAACAAAAACAAAATTTTGTGTAAGTGATTTAGATGGAAATATACTTAAAGAACATACTACTGGTTCAACTAATTATAAGTCAGTTGGAGTTCAAAAAACATATGAAAATATTAATAATGGATTTGAGAAAATATTAAAAGATTTACATATTGACTATAACGATATTGAGTACACTGTATTTGGTATATCTGGATGTGATTCTCCAAATGATTATAATATTATAATGGATGAAATATTAAAAGTTGGGCTTAACAAAGAAAAAATATATTTAGTAAATGATGCAGTTTTAGCCTTTTATGCGCAAACTGATGCTCCTGGCTTAGTAATTGTAGCTGGTACAGGTTCAATTGTATTAGGAATTAGGGAAGATGGAGACATATATAGAGTTGGTGGATGGGGATATAATTTTAGCGATTTGGGTTCTGGATATGATATAGGAAGAAAAGTACTAAAGAAAGTTTTACTTTATTGTGATGAGTGCCATGAATATAGTGATTTATTCGATTGTGTTTTAGATTTCTTTAATGCAGATAGCTTTAAGAAACTTACATATATGATTACTGAAATAAATAACAATGTTGAAATAGCAAACTTAGCTTCATTAGTGATTGATTGTGCTGAACGAGATGATAAATTAGCTATTGAAATACTGAGAGAGTCATCAATTGAACTGTCCAAATTAGCTCAAGTAATATTAAGTAAAATATCTAATTCAATGAAAAATAATAAAAGTGAAATAGATATAGTTTTATCTGGTGGTACATTAAACAAAACTATATATGCTCAAATGTTAATGGACAACTTAAGGGAAGAAAATACAGATAAAAAGTTAAAATTTATACTTCAAGAAAATCAGCCAGTATATGGAGGTATAAGACTTGCTATGGCGTTAGCTAATAGGAGGGTCAAACATGGATAGGAAAAAAATAGTTGTACAAATCTTTACAGGTGGATTCAAAAATAAAGAAATAAAATTTAATGATATAAAATGTAAGCTATTAGAATTAATGGAATGTATTGATGTAGAAAAAGTCATTATGGGTTGGAGTGTAGACAAAGAACTATATGTAAAAACTAAAAAACTTTTAAAAAAATATAATGTTGAATTATATCTTTGGTTCCCATGCTTTTCGGAAGTAGGATTACTTGAAAAAAGTAATCTATTAGTTGATTATACTGGAAAAGAAGTTAAAGGATATGCATTACAAGAAGATGAAAACTTTGAATTTTATTGTCCAAATAGTAAGGGAAATATAGAAAACATAAAGAAAATATATAGTACTTATTTTAGTGAAATTGAGTTTGATGGAATTTTTTTAGATAAGATAAGGTATGGCTCTTTTTCTAATAAATTAAATGGTGTTTTTAATTGTTTTTGTAAAGATTGTTTAGATATATATGAAAAAGATAATATTGATAAAAGGTCATTAATGATAGAAATGGATAATGTATCTAATGAAGTTATAGTTAGTGAAGATACTCCATTTGGTATAACAGAATACATTAATGGAAAATACAAATTTAAAAATAAAATATGGGAAGATTTTTTTGAAATGAAAAGTCAAAATATATATAACGCACTAGTGGATATAAGTAGTTATTTTAAAAGTAAAGGATTGAAAATAGGGATAGACACTTTTTCCCCTTTTATCTCTTACTTTGTAGGTCAAGATTTAGAAAAATTACAAGAAGTAGCAGATTTTATAAAACCAATGATGTATAGAATTACTAAAGCTCCAGCAGGTTTGCCATTTGAATTTGAAAGATTAATTGATGAATCAGTACATGAAAATAAAGAGATTGCAAAAAGAAATTTATTAGATATTTTAGGAATTAGAGAGTATGAAGGAGATATATATCCTATAAAATTTGTGCTAGAGGAAATCGATTTTATAACAAAAAATCTTATCAAAGATATATATGTAGGTATTGAAATAAATAAAAAAGAAATTATAGCTCCTGTTACACCTAAATATATAAGTGAAAATATTTCAAACATAAATAAGACAACAGTAAAAGGGTATGTACTATCTTGGGATTTGTTATCAGCACCAAAAGAAAATATTGATGAAGTTATAAATTGGTTTAGGAATTAGTGAGGTGATATAGTGAGTAAGATACTAAAAATGCAACAAATATACAAAAGTTTTGGAAAGGTAGACGTTTTAAATGGTATAGATTTTGAACTAGAAAAAGGAGAAGTAAGAGCCCTTTTAGGAGCTAATGGAGCAGGAAAATCTACACTTATTAAGATTCTAGGAGGAGTCCATTCTCAAACTAAAGGTAAAGTGATTTTAGCTGGCAATGAAATAATGTTTAAAAACCCACATCATTCTAAAGAAAATGGTATTAGTATAATTTATCAAGAATTAAGTTTAATACCAACTCTTACAGTTATTGAAAATATTTTTTTAGGTAGAGAGACTTTAAAAGGAATTGTGTTTTTAAATAAGAAAGATATGCTAGAAGAATACATGAAAATTTGTGAAGATTTTGACTTTAATATAGACCCACATGTAGTAGTGTCTAATTTGAGTGTAGCAAATCAACAAATGGTTGAGATAATGAAAGCAGTTTCATGTAATTCTGAAATCATCATAATGGATGAACCTACAACATCACTTACTAATAATGAAAAAGAAGGATTATTTAAAATAATAAACAGATTGAAATCTAAAGGTAAGACTATAGTTTACATTTCTCATATACTAGAGGAAGTTTTTAAAATATGTGATAGTGCAAGTATAATGAAAAATGGAACTATGATTGGAACTTATGATGTAAAAGATTTAACTAAATTAAAAATAACTCAACTTATGACAGGAAATGATAATCACAAACTTATTGAGAAGAAGGATTATACATTTGCAAAATATGAAGAAGCTCCTGTATTAGATGTTAAGAATGTAAGTTGGTCTAATAAAATAAAAAATGTTTCATTTAAAGTTTATAGAGGTGAAGTTGTAGGTCTTGCAGGTCTTGTGGGTTCAAGAAGAACTGAAATTATAAATTTAATATTTGGGATAGATAATAAAGATAGTGGAGATATATTTATTAATGGTAAAAATGTAGATATAACTTCTCCTAAAGTTGCTATAAAAAATAAAATAGGGTTAATCCCTGAAGATAGAAAAAATCTTGGGCTAATTTTGGAACAAGCTATATATACTAATTCGGCATCAGTACAAATTGATAAATTTAAGAAATTCTTGTTTATAGATAAAAATAGAGAAATTGAGTTTTCTAAAAAGGGTGTCAAGGAACTAGGAATAAAAGTTAGTGATGTAAAACAAGAAGTAAAAGAACTTAGTGGTGGAAATCAACAAAAAGTAGTAGTCTCTAAATGGTTAGACAAAGACTTAGATTTAATAATATATGACGAACCAACAAAGGGAATAGATATTGCTGCAAAAGAAGATATTTTTAATACAATAAAAGAATTTTCAAGTAAAGGGATAGGAGTAATCTTTATATCTTCTGATTTGGAAGAAGTAATAAGAGTAAGTGATAGAATTTTAGTGACAAGAGAAGGTTCTATTGTGGATGATTTAAAAAATGAGAATATAAAAGTTCAAGATATAATGAACAGTATATTTAATGTATAAAAGAAATGAAAATGGAGGACTGAGATGAAAAAAGCTTTTGAGACATTGAATTTAAGAGATTATGGAGTATTACTAGGTTTTTTGGCTTTATGTATAGCGATAAGTGTTGCAACTCCATCATTTTTAGGTAAACAAAATATACTTAATCTTTTGCGACAATCTTCTATAATTGGAATAATTTCGGCAGGTATGACTTTTGTTATAATATCTGGAAACTTTGATATATCAGTTGGGGCAGTAGCAGCTCTTGCAGGTGCTATAACGATGAAATTTGCGACTGGTGGAACCAATTTATTTGTATCTATGCTTTTAGGTATAGCAATTTGTGCAGTAATAGGACTAATAAATGGGTTAGTAGTTGCAAAGATAAATGTACCATCGCTAATAGCTACTATGGCTATGGTTACTATTGTAAGAGGATTGCTTTTGATGCTTACAGGAGGATATCCAATTACTGAAAATATACCAATACTCGATTATATTGGAAATGGATATTTATTTAATATACCAATACCAGTAGTAATTTTCTTTATAGTAGTACTAGTTGCATTTATTGTACTAAATAAAACTAAGTTTGGTAGATATGTTTATTCTGTAGGAGGTAATCAAGAAGCAAGTAAACTCAATGGTATAAATGTGGATTCCCATAAAATAAAAGTATTTATTATTAATGCTGTACTTGCAGGAATAGCTGGGATTGTACTAACTGGAAGACTTGGAACGGCAACTGCGATTGCAGGTGAAGGCTATGATATGGATGCTATTGCATCTGTTGTAATCGGAGGGACATCAGTAGCAGGAGGCTCTGGCTCTGTACTTAAAACTGTTATAGGTGTGTTACTTATGAGTGTTATAAACAACAGTTTTAATCTTCTTGGAATAGATGTATATTTCCAATACATATTTAAAGGTTTAATAATTTTAGCAGCAGTTGGATTTGATTCTTATAGCAAGAAAAAGCTTGCTTCAAGATAAAAAATAAGAGGGGGAAATTTTTTATGAGAAAATTAATGAAACATTTAGCATTATTACTATCACTTGCTATGATATTCAGTTTAGTTGGATGCTCAAATGATAGTGGAAAAGGAAAAGATGGAGAAAAAAAGATAGCCGTATTGTTGCCAGGTTCAACAGGTTATTTTGTAGCAACTAAACAAGGTATAGATGCAAAATCTAAAGAATTAGGTGTAAATGTAGAATATGCAGATGCTCAATGGGATGCTAGTAAACAATTATCACAAGCTGAAGATTTTATGGCTAAAGGAGTAGATATGATTGCATTATGTGGAGTTGATTCTGCTGTAAGCGAGAGAATAGTTAAGGCTGCTAATGATTCAGAAGTTCCTATAATAGCATTTACAAATTCTATAGGAAGTAACTCAACTGGAGAATTTAAAGGCTTAGTTACCTATATAGGGCAAAATGAGGAAGAAACAGGAGCATTAACAGGTAAAATTGCTAAAAACTTATTAGGAGAAGCTGGTGGAAAAGCTGTATTAATAGAAGGTGTTCCAGGAACTACTCCACAAGTATTAAGAAAAAAAGGTCTTGAAAAAGAGTTAAAAGATAGTAACATACAAATAGTTTATAACCAAACTTCAAATTGGGAGAAAGAGCAAGCCTTAAAGGTAACAGAAGATTTAATTCAAAAGAAAACTGATTTTAATGTTATAATATGTCAAGATGATAACTCTGCTACAGGAGCAGGACAAGCTTTAAAAGATGCTGGTCTTAAAGATAAAGTTAAAGTTATAGGTTTAGGTGGAAGTAAAGACGGATTAAAAGCTGTAACTGATGGGTTAATAGATGGTACAACTTATATGTCTGCTATTGAAGAAGGTGCATTAGTTATAGAAAAGGCATCTAATTTCCTTAAAGGCGAAAAAGTTGAACCTGTTACACAAATTAAACAAGTTGAAGTCAACAAGGATAATATTTCAGAATTTAAGGGTGAATGGTAAGATATTACATACATTAAAATTGAGAGAGTTACTTTATATAGTTTCTAAAGTAACTCTCTCTTTAAATCCAACCTAGTAATAAGTTATTGGATAGTATTTCTAAACAAATAAAAAATTAATATAAACAAAGACTTATTTATACTAAATTATAAGTCAAATTAATATAAACTTATGTAAAATGAGAAAACATTTAAAGTATTGAAAATGCTAAGGTTCAAAAGAATTATTAAAAAAACATAAAAAAACATAAAAAAACTATTGAAAAAAATAAAAAAATTTTGTATAATTAAAGTTTTAAAAAGTGTGGTATACAAAGCCAATTCTTTTGTATATAATATATATAAATTAAGAAAAAGGAAGGGATATGTATGGCCAGGCGGTTATTTTTAGAAAGAATTGGACTTATATTATTAGGTTCAGCAATATTAGCATTTGGAGTTTATAATTTTTACTATCTAAACAACATAACAGAAGGTGGAGTGTTAGGTATTTTACTACTGTTAAAAAATTTATTCAACATACAACCAGCAATAGCAAATATTGTAATTGATGGTTTACTACTTTTAGTAGGATATAAATTTTTCGGTAAAAAATTCCTAATATATTCAATAGTAGCTTCTATAAGTTTTTCAGTATTATATGATTTATTTGAAGCTATAGGACCTCTTGTACCACAATCACAAAATATGCTTTTATCAACTATTTTGGCAGGTATAACTGTAGGAGTAGGAGTAGGGATAATAGTAAAAGCAGGTTGTGCATCGGGAGGAGACGATGCTTTAGCATTAGTAATTTCTAAGACTACATCTTTGAACATAGGGCAAGTTTATCTAGCAACAGATGTTATTGTATTGTTGTTATCATTAGTTTACCTATCCGCATTTGATATTTTTTATTCTTTAATTGCTGTTACGATTAGTGGTAAAGTAATTGATTTTATTTACTATCATGGTAAAAATTTAGATATGGATATGAGTAATGAAATAGTTCCAGAATGTTAATATAAACTAAATAACAGTATTTTTGAAAGGTGGCAAACTTGCCTCCTTTTTTTATGTCTAAATTAAGTAGAGAAGAGCTAATTTTATATTTATGCAATACTAATCAATAATAGATGTATCTTAACCCTATCTTTATACCTAAAATGATAAGATAAATGAAGTAGCAATATGAAACCAAAACGTATCAAAGAAACTAAAGTAAATGGAGGAGTCGAAATGTTAGATATAGTGATGATAGCGTCACTGGCTATAGGATTTATTTCCATGAAGTTGCTTGCTGGCTGGTGTGGGAAACAAACTGAAAAAAAATAATGTAATGTATGGAGGTATTACCTATGTGGTTTCTGGCAGTTGTAATTGTAATGTTGATAGTATATTTGGTGTATGCGCTTATTAATCCTGAAAAATTCTAAATAGTATAGAGGTAATAAGCAAGTTGAATTGGGGGGAAAATTTTTATGGTACAGATAGTAATAGTATTGGCGATATTTATGGTTTTAGTAATACCTATGGGTAAATATTTATATCATATATCCACTAACCAAAAAACATTTGGAGATAAAGTGTTTGATAAAATAGACAATGGCATATATAAGGTATGTAGCATAGATAAGAAAAAAGAAATGAATTGGAAGCAATATGCTTTAGCTTTATTAGTTACAAATGCAGTCATGGTGTTTATAGGATATGTAATACTTAGAACTCAGAGCATGCATATTTTTAATCCTAATGGAATTAAAGGTATGGAACAAAGTTTATCATTTAATACAATAATAAGTTTTATGACAAACACGAATCTTCAACATTACTCAGGTGAAACAGGGCTTTCATATCTTAGTCAAATGACAGTGATAATATACATGATGTTTACATCAGCAGCAACAGGATATGCAGCGGCCATGGCATTTGTAAGAGGGTTAGTAGGCAAAAAGAAAACATTAGGCAACTTTTATGTAGATTTAATTAGAATAACAACAAGAGTACTTTTACCAGGGGCTTTAATTGTTGGTGTTATATTAGTTACACAAGGAGTACCACAAACTTTTGCTGGTACAGAAACAATAACTACTATAGAAGGAAAACTTCAAGATATAGCTAAAGGTCCTGTGGCAGCACTTGAATCAATAAAACACTTAGGAACAAATGGAGGAGGATTTTTTGGTTCAAATTCATCACATCCATTTGAAAATCCAACAATAATATCAAATATAGTAGAGATGTTATCTATGATGATATTACCAGGAGCTTGTGTTGTTGCATTTGGACATATGATAAAGAATAAAAAACAAGGTTGGGTTGTATTTGGTGCAATGTCAATCATATTTTTAATAGGTTTAATGGTTTGTTTTAGAGCAGAAAGTGCAGGAAATCCTATCTTATCACAATTAGGACTTAATCAAAGCATGGGAAGTATGGAAGGTAAAGAAGTTAGATTTGGTATAGCTCAATCAGCATTGTTTACGACAGTGACGACTTCCTTTACAACTGGTACAGTTAACAATATGCATGATACTTTAACTCCTCTAGGAGGATTAGTACCACTTTTAAATATGATGTTAAATGTCGTATTTGGTGGTAAAGGTGTAGGTCTTATGAATATGCTAATGTACGCTATAATAGCAGTATTTTTATGTGGATTAATGGTAGGAAGAACACCAGAATTCTTAACTAAGAAAATTGAAGGAAAAGAAATGAAGCTTATAGCTTTACTTATTATATTACATCCACTTTTGATACTTATGTTCTCTGGACTTGCAGTAGCACTACCAGCAGGTCTTGAGGGAATTTCAAATCCTGGATTCCATGGATTATCACAGGTTTTATATGAGTTTGCATCTTCAGCAGCTAATAATGGCTCAGGATTTGAAGGTTTAGGAGATAATACTATGTTCTGGAATATAACAACAGGTATAGTTATGTTTTTTGGAAGATATGTGTCTATTATAATATTACTTGCAATATCAAGTTTATTAGCATCTAAGAACTCTGTAAATGAAAGCATAGGAACACTTAGAACTGATAATTTCACATTTACAATAATTTTAGTATTGGTTGTTTTAATTGTTGGTGCTTTAACATTTTTCCCAGCCTTAGCGCTTGGACCTATTTCAGAGCATCTAGTATTATGGCACTAAAAAATTGGGAGGGAGTAAAATTTTATGGAAACTAAAAAAACAAAGTTTATTACAAAAGATATTTTCAAAACTTCCATTATAGAAGCTTTTAAAAAATTAAATCCTAAATATATGATGAAAAATCCAGTTATGTTTGTTGTAGAGATTGGATTTATAGTAACTTTGATACTTACAATAGTACCTAGTTTGTTTGGAGATGAAGGTAATAACTTAAGAGCTTATAATGGGATTGTAACAATAATACTATTTATAACTGTTCTTTTTGCAAATTTTGCTGAAGCTGTAGCTGAAGGTAGAGGAAAAGCACAAGCAGATACATTAAAGAAAACTAGAAAAGATACAGTTGCAAGAGTTTTAGATAAATTAGGAAATGAAAAAATGATAAGTGCAAGCGAGCTAAAACTGGGAGATATTGTTTTAGTCAATGCAGGAGAAGTTATTCCAAATGATGGAGAAGTAATAGAAGGTATAGCTTCTGTGGATGAGTCAGCAATAACTGGAGAATCTGCACCTGTTATGAGAGAATCTGGAGGAGATTTCGCTTCTGTTACAGGAGGAACTACAGTTGTAAGTGACTGGCTAAAAATAAAAATAACAACAAAACCAGGAGAATCCTTCTTAGATAAAATGATAGCTCTTGTAGAAGGAGCTTCAAGACAAAAAACACCAAATGAAATTGCTTTAAATACTTTATTGGTGGGATTAACACTTATATTTATGGTTGTTTTAATCTCTCTTTATCCAATGGCAAATTATGCAGGTGTAAAGATTCCAATTTCTACTATGATAGCACTTTTGGTGTGTTTAATACCAACTACTATAGGTGGATTATTGTCAGCTATTGGTATTGCAGGTATGGATAGAGTAACTAGATTCAATGTTATTGCAATGTCAGGAAAAGCAGTAGAAGCTTGTGGTGATGTTGATACTATGATTTTGGATAAGACAGGTACTATTACTTATGGAAATAGACTTGCATCAGAATTTATAGCAGTTGGAAATGCAGATTCAAAAAATTTAATAAACTATGCTGTTATGTGCTCATTAAAAGATGACACACCAGAAGGAAAGTCTATAGTTGATTTAGGGATAAAACTAGGTTCAACAGGAAAAACAAAAGAGGCCGAAGAAGCTGAGTTTGTAGAATTCTCTGCACAAACCAGAATGAGTGGTATAAATTTATCTGATGGAACAGCTATTAGAAAAGGGGCTTATGACAGTATAATAAATCGAGTAAAATCTTCTGGTGGATTAGTACCAGACGATTTAGAAGAAAGTGTGAATAGAGTAGCAAAATTAGGTGGTACACCTCTAGTAGTGTGTGTCGATAATGAGATATACGGTATTATCTACTTAAAGGATACAGTAAAATCAGGTCTTGTAGAAAGATTTGCTAGACTTCGTGAGATAGGAATAAAGACAATCATGTGTACAGGAGATAATCCTTTAACAGCAGCCACAATTGCAAGAGAGGCTGGAGTAGATGGATTTATTGCAGAATGTAAACCAGAAGATAAGATAGAGGCAATAAAAAAAGAACAATCTGAAGGTAAAATAGTTGCTATGACAGGGGATGGAACAAATGATGCTCCTGCACTTGCTCAAGCAGATGTGGGTCTTGCTATGAATAGTGGTACAACATCTGCAAAGGAAGCAGCAAACATGGTAGATTTAGATTCAGACCCAACTAAAATATTAGAAGTGGTTGAAATAGGAAAACAGCTTTTAATAACACGTGGTGCTTTAACAACATTCAGTATAGCAAATGATATTGCAAAATACTTTGCAATTATACCAGCTATATTTACCCTTGCAATACCTCAAATGGAGATATTAAATATAATGAAGCTTTCTACATCATTTAGTGCGATATTATCAGCTTTAATATTTAATGCTATAATTATCCCATGTTTAATACCTCTTGCTATGAAAGGGGTAAAATATAGACCTATGAAATCGCAAGCTATGCTAATGAGAAATATGCTTATTTTTGGTCTTGGTGGGGTTATAGTACCATTTTTAGGAATAAAAGTAATTGATTTATTAATTACACCTTTAGTAATGGTTCTTAATTTAGGTTAATAAATGGAGGATATAAAAATGAAAACATTAAAACCAGCATTGCTTGTAAGTCTTGTATTGTTATTTGTTTGCGGACTTGTATATCCACTTGTTTTAACAGGCGTAAGTCAAGTTGCATTTAAAGATAAAGCTAATGGAAGTATGATAGAAGTAAATGGCGTAAAGGTTGGTTCAGAGCTTATTGGTCAAAGTTTTACAGATGCAAGATTTTTTAAGGGAAGAGTTTCATCAGTAAACTATAATACTTATACAAAAGAAGATTTAATACCAGATAAGGATGGAAATACAGTTTATGGCGGTGTTTCATCGGGTTCTTTTAATTATGGAGCAACTAATCCAGAGCTTCATGATAGAGTTCAAAAAGACATTGAACAGTTTTTGAAGGATAATCCAGGTGTAAAAAAAGAAGATATACCAACAGATTTGCTTACAGCATCAGGTTCAGGACTTGACCCTAATATAAGTCCCGCTTCTGCAAAGGTTCAGATACCTGCTATAGCAAAAGTATCAGGAATATCAGAGAGTAAATTACAAAAAATTGTAGATGATAATACTTCAAAAAAACTTTTCGGAGTTTTAGGTGAAGATAGAGTTAATGTGTTAAAGGTTAATGTAGAGGTTGCAAAAATATTAGGTCTTATATAGTATTTCGTAGAATTTTTGTAGTGAAGTATTGTGTATGACTTAGCATAAAGCTTGAAGTTTGAAGAGTGAAAATCGATAATGATTTTCACTTTTTTTGTTTGAATATTATTAATATTAGAAATAAAACAATTGAAGGGATAAAATCCAAAAAAAGGTTGCATTATCAAAATGATAATACTATAATATATTTATCGTTATCAATTTGATAATAGAATTGGACATATAGGAGGAAGTAGTATGTTATATAATAACGCATTAGAGTTGATAGGAAACACACCTGTAGTAAGGTTAAATAATTTAGGATGTACTAAAGGGTGTTCTAACATATATGTAAAATTAGAAAAAGTAAATCCAGCAGGAAGTATAAAAGATAGAGCAGTTTATGAAATGCTAGAAGGATTAGAAAAAAGAGGAGAATTAAAAAAGGGTGATGTACTAGTAGAAGCAACTAGTGGCAACACTGGTATTGCATTATCCATGATAGGAAGATTAAAAGGATATGAAGTAGTAATAGTAATGCCAGAGACTATGAGTATCGAGAGACGAGATTTAATGAAGGCTTATGGAGCAAATTTAGTACTTACAGATGGAAAAGCTGGAATGTCAGGCTCTATAGAAAAAGCAAATGAACTATTGAGAGAAAATCCAAACTATAAAAGTTTGAAACAATTTGAAAATAAAGACAATCCAAATGCACATTATAAAACAACAGCAGTTGAAATTATGAATGATGTTAGAGATTTAGATATATTTGTATGTGGAGTTGGAACAGGTGGTACTTTAATAGGGACTGCAAGATATTTAAAAGAGCAAAATCCAAATATAAAAGTAGTTGCACTTGAGCCAAAAAAATCTCCAGCTATATCAGAAAATAAAACTGGACCTCATAAAATACAAGGAATAGGAGCTAACTTTGTTCCTGAAAATTATGATTCTAGTGTAGTTGATGAAGTAATATTAGTTGATGATGAAGATGCTTTTGATACAGTTAAATTACTTGCATCAAAGGAAGGGATTTTGGTAGGTATATCTTCTGGAGCAAATATATTTGGAGCTATGGAAATGGCGAAAAAATATCCAAATAAAAAAATAGTAACAGTAGCTCCAGATGGAGTAGATAAATATATGTCCATGGGAATATTTTAATAATTTTATTTGAGGGAGTGAATACTTTGTTTAAAAAAATAAATAAAGATATTGAATATATAATGAAGAATGATCCAGCAGCTAGAACTAAGATAGAAGTTTTTTTACTATATCCATCAGTGCATGCAATGATAATGCATAGAATAGCTCATTTTCTTTATAAGAAGAAGATGCTTTTTTCAGCTAGATTGATATCCCAGATATCCAGATTTATGACTGGTATAGAAATACATCCTGGAGCTAAAATGGGAGAAGGTATTTTGATAGACCATGGAATGGGTGTTGTAATTGGCGAAACAGCTGAAGTGGGAAATAGAGTAACAATATATCAAGGAGCTACTTTGGGTGCTACAGGAAAGGATACTGGCAAGAGACATCCAACTGTTGGCGATGATGTATTAATTGGAGCTGGAACAAAAATACTAGGACCTTTAAATATCGGTTCTAATTCAAAAATAGGTGCAAATTCAGTTGTTGTTAAAGATGTACCTAATGGAGCCACAGTTGTTGGTATACCAGCAAAAATAGTGAAAATAAGAAATCTAGAACCTGTAAAAAAGAATAAAAGAGAAGTATCCTACGAATACGAAGAGTTAGACAATGTATATTATATATAGTCATAGTGATGTTATAGAATATGAACTTTTGGAAAATGGTGAAACTGTGACTAAAGGTGGGATAGGAAGAGCTTTAGCAGAAGGAGTTTTATTTGGAGGAGTAGGTGCTGTTGTTGGTGGTGGAGCATGTGAAAAGATAGGTTCTATGACTAAAGAAAAGTTCACTATGATAAAGGAGAATGATACGCTTTACAAAGCATTAGATTTCATAAATAGATAATATTTTAAAATATATAAGGTATTTGTATAAATTATTACTATTTTATGAAAAAAAATAATTTTTTTAAAATATTAGCCGATTTTGCGTGTTTATTGACTAGTTATGCAGATTTCTTGTAAATTTACCTCTATAGTGCTAGGATATGATTAAATATAAGATAATTGAAGGGGTATAATTGTATAAATTTTAAGAAAATAACATCTATGTCATTAGCAACAATTAGTATTTTAGCATTATCGTTTTCTAATCTGGTTATTTCAAACGTAATGGAAAAGGACATAAATTTAAAAAACGAGAAAAATATTAGACTTGAGAATGGAGATACAATAAGCATTTCTGGGAATACAAGTACATGGAAGGGTAAATGGTTTATAGATGGAAGAAATTATGATTTTGCAGATGTATTAAGCAAGTATTCTGGTGTTTTTATATCTCAACATATGTAATTAATGTATGTTTTAAAGTAATTATATGAATGGTTTTAAAACTAACATATAATTACTTTTTTAACATAAGAATAAATTTATTTTGGAGAGGTAAATATAATGAAAATTTCTAGTCAATATAGAAGCCAATATTTATTAAATAATGAAAGTAACATAAAAAATACAAAAAAATACAAATATTATTAAGAAAAATGAAACTATAGAAAAAAATAATTATTTATCTAATATCATGAAACAAAAACAAGAACTTGATAATAGAATTAAAGATTTAAAAGATAAACAAGAACTTTATGCTAAAAAAATAAATGAAGCAATCAGAAATTTATTTAAATCAGAAGAAGAAAATAAAAATAGTAATGTAGAAGAAGAAAATAAAAATACTATTTTGGAAGAATATCCAATTTCTCTAAATACAGGAGAAAAAGAGGAATCATTAAATACAGATGAACTTAATGATAAAAATGAAGAAAAGGTAGAAGAATTAGATCAAAAAGGCGTCGATAATGAAAAAGAGTCAGAAGAACTAGAACAAAAACATATTGATAAAGAAGATAAAGAACTTGAAAATTTATTTTTAGAAGGTAAAACTCGCGAAGAACTTGAAAATATGCTTAAAGATTTTATGAGTATGACTCAAGTGGAAATAAAGAAAATTGAGTCAAGAATAGAAAAGTTAGATAAAGATGCTGAAAAATACAAGAAAAATCAAAATATTAATGGGCAAAAAAATTATATAGATACTTTAATTTAAAGACCCCCCAATAAAATCAGGTATATTTTAGAAGGTAGCAACTAGTTAGTTGTTACCTTCTTTTGCTATTAATCCTATTAGATTTTATATAGCTATATATTTCTTTCTAACTAGATAATATAATGCTGTTGTTACAATGGCTGCTATTATCATTGCTATTATTGTAATGTCTAATTTTCTTGTGAATAAGCCTATTGCTATATATTCAAGACCCATTACATAGCGAGAAAGTATTTCTAGTTTAACAGTTCTTTTCCTATCTATATTTCCATACGTTGAGTCTAATTTATTAAAATATTTTTCACTGCAAAAACTAGTTTTAGGTTTAATTAAAGATATTATTGTAGTTAATATTATAATTCCTACTCCAATAAGTATAAGATTGATATTTCCAAAGTTCATAGTATATACCTCCTTTAGCATAATAATTTTTTTATGTATGTTGTTTATATTCTTTTGTAAAGAGGAAAGGAAGATAAAATAGTGATACAAATATAAGTCTCTCTAAAATAACATAATAGCTAAGTGGCATTTCAGAACTATTACAAATAACATCTAAACTATTAACTAAAGCATGAATTATAGAACAAATCCATATATTTTTAGTTTTCAAATAAACATAACCTAAAAATATAGAAAGTCCGATTCCATAAATTAAATGAATTACAATTCCCAGTATTGGAGCATCTGGACTATAGAATGTAAATTGTAGAGGTAAATGCCATAAACTCCAACAAACACCTACAATTATAACACCTATTTTTTTGTCAAATTTATCAAAGAAAATACTTTGTAAAAAACATCTCCAGCCATATTCTTCAGACAAAAAAGGATAAATATATATTAATGATATTATAGTAAGGTTCAGATAAAATAAAATACCATTATAATTAAGATTATTTCTACTTATTATTAATCCAAGGATAACTTGAGAAAATATAAAGTAGATAATTAATAAAGCACCTGTTCTTACATTTTTTAGAATATACAGTTCTTTTGATTTAAAAGAATAAATAATAAGATATAAACTGCTTATTAAAATTAATATAGAATTCACTAATTGAGATTGATTGAGGTTTATTAAGTTAAATGATTTAGCAATAAATAATAAAAAATAACTAAGAAAAAGTAATATTACTAATGAATAAAACTTATACTCATTATTAGTTTTTCCTTCTGAGTAAAATTTTGCAATAGCGACAGAAGATAAAGGCAATATCATTATGAATGATGCAAAATTTCCTGGGTCAATAAACTTATTGAAATATAATAGAAAACCTAATAAATAAGTTAAGCCAAAAGTTATAGAAAAAAATATTATAATCTGTATTTTCTTTCTTTTTTCTTCATTTTCAATATATCTTGGATTTAATAAATCAATCCATTTTTCTTGTAATTTCAATACAAAAACCTCCTTTAACATATTACTTTCTTTTCTATAATAACAAATTCATATTGTATTAATTTTCTTAATAAAAGTATAGCAGCAATGTAAGTATAAAGAGTATCTAAAATATTACAAATATTAACAGGTTATATAAAACTATAGTAGAAGTTGTAATAATAAAACGAACGAAAATTATTATACTAAAACATAAGACATGTTATAATTATATTGTATATTTATTAATGTATAAAACTATCAAGAGCGTTACTTAACACATCTTAAAATTGATTTAAATGAGTCTTTTTCATACACAAAATTATATGATATAATAAAAAAATAGAAGTGTATTGGTAGTACACTTCTATAGCTATAACTAAGCATTCTCATGAGCGGGAGTGCTTTTTTCATTTTTCCAAACAACCTTGTTTACTTCATCAATAATTATCAAATTAATCTTATTATTTTTCAAAATCTCTGTTGCAGTATCAATAAGATTATCTAGGTCAAAACTACGAGTTAATTCTAGTTACTTGTTGTTTAAAACTCTTTTCAGTATGTAAGTATTAAAACACATCTATATCACCCCTTAAGCACTAAGGCATTCTTGTAAGCGCTTCCAAAATAAAAAATTCGTCTACATACTGGTCAAAGTTTCTAACATATTCAGTCTTGTATTTAGTGTTATTTATTTCTATAAAAGCAATAGTTTTGCCATCATCATAGTATCTGCTTATTACGAAATATTTTTCTGCAGTAGATACATTTTCTTTATCTTCTATAACTAAGCCTTCAGCATTAAAACAAGGTGCCATACTATGCTTTCCAATCCTTAAGTAGTTAATATTAACCTTTTAAGGTTAATTTAATAATATTACTATTTCATAATAAAGTCAAGAAAAATTAACTATAAAAGAGAAATATTGCCCTTAATGGGTTAATTATGATAAAATAAATTAAAAGAGGTGATAAAATGATTTCATACAATCGCTTATGGAAATTATTAATTGATAAAAAAATAAAAAAAATGGAATTTAAAGAAATGACAGGACTAGGAAGTTCAAGTATTAGTAAATTGAACGAGGATAAAGTTGTCTCTATGGCTACAATGGAAAAAATATGTTTGGCATTAGATTGTAACATAGAAGATATTGTTGAGATTAAAAAAGATATTGAGTAGTAATATTTATCTTAAAAAGTATATGATACTAATATGTTTTATAGGGCATTAGAAAATATAGAAATAATAGATTAAGTTTTATACAATGGACAAGGTTTTATCAGATTATAAAGAAAAATAATCATAACACAACTAATAAATTTTATAAAATTTATTTTGAAAAGGTATTATTTTCAAATTTGAGGACATAATAAAAAAGAACTGAAGGTCAAAGTTTTAGTTCGCCAATCGTTGGTAAACAAAAATTTTAAATTTGTAACATCTAGGAGGATTTTATTATGAAAGCAAATGTTAATCAAGATACTTGTATAGGTTGTGGATTATGTCCATCAATATGCCCAGAAGTATTTGACATGGCTGATGATGGAAAATCACATGTTATAGTTGATGAAATACCAAGTGATGCTGAAGAATCAGCAAAAGAGGCTAGAGAAAGCTGTCCAGTTGATGCAATAGATGTGCATTAACAAAAGAAAAGCCTATGAAGATTGAAAGCTCAATCTTTATAGGCTTTTATATTTTATTGAGTTAAAATTTCAATTCCTGTTTCTGTAACTAAAACCATGCACTCCCATTGAGCAGATAATTTACCATCTTTTGTGTAGATAGTCCAATCATTTTCTTCATCAACAAAAATCTCATGAGTTCCTTCATTTACCATAGGTTCTATAGTAAATATCATTCCAGGAACCAACAACATTTCAGTTCCTTTTTTAGAAACATAACTTACAAATGGGTCTTCATGAAAACTTAGTCCAACTCCATGCCCACCAATTTCTCTAACAACAGAATATCCATTTTCTTTTGCATAAGAATTAATAGCATTACCTATATCACCCAAGAATCCCCATGGTTTAGCAGCTTCAAGACCTTTTTGAATGCATTCTTTAGTAACTTGAACCAATTTTTTTGCATTTTCTTTAACATTTCCTATCATAAACATTCTTGAAGCATCTGAGTAATATCCATTAAAAATAGTAGACACATCTACATTTATAATATCTCCATCCTTTAATAGGATGTCTTTACTTGGGATACCATGACAAACTTCATTGTTTATTGATGTACATACACTTTTAGGAAAACCATTATAATCTAGTGGTGCAGGAATAGCTCCATTTTCTAATGTAAAGTTATGGACTAATTCATTTATATCTTCTGTAGACATTCCAACTTTAATTTTATCCGAAATATAATCTAAAATCTTTGTGTTTATTACAGCACTTTTTTTAATTTCTTCAATTTGTGTTGCATTTTTTATGATGTCGTGAGTAGGTACAATATGACCTAGCTGAGCAAATGAATTTATTTTATTATCTATATCCATATGACATTTTTTATATTTTTTAGTACTTCCACACCAACAAGCATCGTTTCTGTTTAATTTCATAACTCTTCATCCTTTTTATTATTTATTTAAATTATGGGCTACATAAACTATTTTAAAATATAACCATTAGAAATATTATAACATAAATATCAAAAAGTCTTTTATAAAGAGTACTTTATTAAATAGAAATATATTATTAAGTATTAATGTGTTTCATAGCTTAGTTCTAATTCTTCAAGAAAATTATATGTTAAAGGACAATTTTCTTTCAATATATTTTTTGAGTCTTCATCAAGATAATAATGCACAAATGATTCCGCAAAAAATTCTTCTGGGAATTTACTAATATATGCATGTGCAACTTGTTTAGGGTCATAAAGTTTATACCTTTCTTGAATAAACACTTCCATAAATTCTTCTGAATTTGATTTTTTGTCTAATACATTTTTATCTATAGCATGTGCAGTTTCATGTAATTCCAAATTTTTAGCTGAATGAACATTTGCATAACTAGGGTTACTATAACCTATTTTAGCCACAATAGAGTTGTTTCTATATATCCCAGGTACATCTTTCCAAGTTTTACCTGATCTTACCCAGCATGGAGGTAATTGGTGTTTTAAATCACTAAATTCTGGTTCATCAGTTAAATTTGAATTTATTAATTTTATAATTATATCTTTTTCTTTAAGTGTTTGTAGATATTTTCCATTTATGTTTGAAAGTCTGTTTTTCATGTTTTCAACTTCATCTTTATCATAGTCTGAATTATCTGGAAGTATAATCATTTGTTCAATTATATCTATATTACTTTCTCTTATATTTTTACTGTTTTTGTTAACTTCATATTTGAGGCTATCATCTCGATAAAAAGTCATATTTGCATCGTTTTCTGAAAAAGAGGAGTGAATATTTTCTAAATCTAAAATGTTCATTTGATGTAAAATATTTTTTGTTTCACCACTCCATACCACTAAAGAAAGTGAATTAAAGTTAATTAGTGGATTTTCTTTCATTTTTGTTTTATTACTTATACTGACATCGAATACATATTCAATGGAGTTTTCTATATCAAGATTGTTTGTATTCTTCTTAAGATATAGATATGCTTGTCTTAACTCTATATAAATGTTATCTAAAGATTCGTCGAAAAATTCTGATAGATTGTTTGTAAATATTTCTTCACTTAAAAGTTCACTTTTATCAGTCACACTTTCAATTAAAGTATTAATTTCTTTTATCATCTCAGGAATATTTATCTTCTTGCTTGCTTTTTCATCAGATACATTGCATGGTGCAAGAGCAATGCAATAAAAATCTTCTTCTTTTTTATAAAAGGCTTTAAGTGATTTTGACAAAAGTGTAAAGTCTACACCTATCTGTAAATTGACTTTAAATAAGTTCTTTTGTGATAATTCAATATTATTGCTTTTAGCTATAATTAAATTGTTTTCCATAATCATTGCCCCCTTTTTATTAGGTTATCATAATTTTTTTATATATGTCAATTTATTTTTTTGAAAATTATAATTTTTTTGAAAATTTTATTTTTTATATTTGTGAATTTTTTGTTAGAAGAATAAATATGTTATTAATATGTCAAAATTTAGCGTCAAATACTTTTAGAATCTACTTTACGAATTTACATTTGAGTTATTGTTATAGCTGACCAATATATAAAATTTACAGCAGTTTTTTTTATTTTATAATATAATGTTTATATATTTAATTTAAGGATGTGAATTAAGATGTATTTTACATATATTATAAGGTGCAAAGATGATTCTCTATATACTGGATATACTAGCAATATAGAAAGAAGAATGAATGAGCATAAGTCAGGAATTAATTCAAAGTATACAAGAGCAAGGGGATTTAAAAAGTTAGAGGTTTATTTTGTAACAAATACAAAAAGTAATGCAATGAAATTAGAATACTATATAAAAAAGTTAACTAGGGATAAAAAATTATCTATAATAAAAAATCCCAATATACTTATAGATTCAATTGACAATAAAGAAAATTATATTATTGGAGAAGAGATAAAAGAACTGAAGTAAGTGTCTTTAATTATATTGTAAATAAGTGTATACAGTGTAAAAACTTGACAATAAATACTATTGTAATATAATGAAGTTATAAATATAATAAATTAAAATAGCTAGGGGAGCCAAGAGCTGAGAGGAATACCGACCCTTACACCTGAACTGGATAATGCCAGCGTAGGAAAGCTTAGTATAAAACTTAAGTATGTATTATTTGTGATATATGCGAATTTCTAAGCTATACCTATTGTAGGTATAGCTTTTTTAGTTAATCTATTTAAATTAAATTTTTAGGAGGGTATAAATGAGTAACTACAAAATACCAACACTTACAATAGCTGGTTCAGATTCATCTGGAGGAGCTGGAATCCAAGCTGATTTGAAAACTTTTAGTGCAATTGGCACATATGGAATGAGCGTAATAACAGCTATAACGGCACAAAACACTCAAGGAGTTTTTGCTGTAGAAGATTTAAGCCAAAGTATAATAAAAAAACAAATAGAGGCAGTATTTGATGACATACCTCCAAGAGCAGTAAAAATAGGAATGGTTTCAAGCCCAGAAATTATACTTGAAATAGTTGAAAATTTAAAAAAATATAATCCAGAATATTTAATAGTAGACCCTGTAATGATATCTAAAAGTGGATATTATTTATTAAAACCAGAAGCAAAGGAAAATCTAATTAATTATTTAATACCACTTGCATATATAATTACACCAAATATTCCAGAAGCAGAAGAAATTACAGGAATAAAAATACATAATGTAGATGATATGAATAGAGTAGGAAAGAAAATATTAGAGCTTGGACCTAAATTTGTTCTTATGAAAGGCGGACATTTAGATGGAGAAGCAGTGGATATTTTAGTTGGTAAAAATATATTTGAAGTGTATAAAAGTGAAAGAATTGATAAAAAAAATACACATGGAACAGGATGTACATTATCTTCTGCAATAACATCTTACCTTGCATTAGGTTATGAAATAAAAGAAGCAGTAAAATTAAGTAAAATTTATATAACAGAAGCAATAAAAAATAGTTTTGATATAGGTCATGGAGTAGGCCCAGTACATCATTTTTATAAGTTTGAATAATAAAATTTTATGGAGGTAGAATATGTATAATTTAATTGAAGAAGTAAAGAAAGTAAACCCATTAGTAATTCACTATACTAATAATGTAACAATAAATGATTGTGCTAATGTAACTTTAGCTATAGGTGCAAGCCCTCTTATGAGTTTTTCATATGAGGAAGTAGAAGAAATGGTAAGTATAGCAAATGCTGTAGTTATAAATATAGGAACTATGAATTCAAATATATTAGATTTGTTTTTATTGGCTGGAAAGGCTGCAAATAAATACAATAAACCTGTTATCTTAGACCCAGTGGGAGTCTTTGCAAGTAAAGCCAGAGCAGAACTTACAAATAAGCTTTTAAATGAAGTTAAATTTGATGTGGTTAAAGGGAATATAGCAGAAATAAAATTTATAGGTGGCTTTGATGTAATGGGTAAAGGTGTAGATTCCTTTGATGATGAAGAAGATTCTACTGATATAATAAAAAAAGTTTCTGAAAAGCTTGAATGTATAGTTGCAGCAACTGGAAAAATAGATATAATAACTGATAGTAAGAATACATATAAAATAAATAATGGAACTGATAAATTAAAAGGTATTACAGGCACAGGGTGTATGACTGCTAGTTTGATTGCAAGTTTTATGGCTGTGACTAAAAATAAATTAGAAGCAGCTACAATGGGTGTACTTACAATGTCGTTAAGTGGGGAGCTGGCTAATTTAAATAATCCACCAATAGGTACATTTAAAGAAAATCTAATGAATTCTATTTATCAAATGGATGAAGAGATTATAAGTAAAAACTCTAATATTGAATTTTTAAATGAATAAATGGTCAACAGGAGGCTGTAAATGATAGATAAAGAATGTTTAAAAAAAGACTTAAAGTTATATTTAGTGACTGATTCTGAAATGCTAGAAGGTAGAGATTTTTATAAATGTATTGAAGATGCAATTGTTTCTGGAATAACAACGGTGCAACTCAGAGAAAAAAATGCTTCTGGAAAAGAATTTTTAAAAAAGGCTATGAAGCTAAGGGAAATAACTAGAAAACATGGTGTTAAGTTTATAATAAATGATAGAGTAGATATAGCAATTATTTGTGATGCAGATGGAGTGCATGTAGGACAGAGTGACATTGATGCAAAGGAAGTTAGAAAGCTTATAGGGAAAGATAAAATACTAGGTGTATCAGCAAGAACTTTAGAAGAAGCTATCTGTGCAAAAAATGATGGTGCAGACTATTTAGGTATAGGGTCTATATTTACAACATCTACCAAACTGGATGCTAAATCCGCATCATTTGAAACTGTCAAAGAAATTAAAGGAAAGATAGATATACCATTTGTATTGATTGGTGGGATAAAACTAGATAATGTAGATAAACTTAAGTGCTTAAATAGTGATGGATATGCTATAATATCTGCTGTATTAAAATCTGAAAATATTTCTGAAGAAGTAGAAAAGTGGACATTAAAAATATAAAATGAGTTATGGTAGTGAAAAAATTGGAAAAATTTGATATAATTTAAAAGTAAAATATAGGAAGTTATAAATGTAAACTTTTCTACATATACTTTTTAATCAAAATATATGTAGATTTGATTAAAAGGAGATATTAATGATTAGGATATTATTAGTGTGTGTTGGCGGTATGTCTTCTACTTTATTGGTAAATAAAATGGAGAAAGATGCAAAGAAAAGAGATATAGACTGTAAAATATGGGCAGTTGGAGAGGGAAATATAAAATCAGAACTTGGTAATTTTGATATTTTACTTCTTGGGCCACAGCTTAGATTTATGTTTGATGATGTAAAATCTATAGTTGGAGATAAAGCTCCAGTAGCTATAATAGATATGGTAAACTATGGTACTTGTAATGGTCATGCTGCATTAAATGCAGTACTAGAAATACTAAATTAAATTAATCACTGATAGTGAACTCTATGATATAGAGTTCACTTTTTATATTTTATAGTTCTTTTTCAAATTTTTTTATTTTCAACAAGGCTGATTTAAATTGTTCATCTTCATAGACTCTTAATATATAATTAACTTAGAAAAAAAATATTTCTAGAAAAAAATTAATAAAGGAGAATATAAGGTAGAGTTGTTTCTATATGTAAATTATTCCTAAATTTGCACTGATTATATACTTATCCATTTAGATTTTAATCTATTCAAAATACACTTCTATTTACTCGTTTATCAATTTATATGGTAATAATTGGATTTGATTGTATGAGATTAGTGCAGTACTATTTATTAGAATAAAAGAATATAATTTATTTTTTCACTAATATATAAAGGATATACTGGTATCATTGACATTTATATTGGAGGTTGATTATGAAGAATGAAATTTTACGTTTTATAAATGAAAAGGTATTATTTGACAATTTTGATGAACTTAAAAAACAAAGTGGTATAGTAACAGAAGATATAGTAAAAAAGTTTAATTTAAGTAGAACTCAATCAAGCAGATTATTAAATGATTTGGTAAAGTCTGATAATCTTATAAAGATAAATAGTAGACCTGTTATCTTTCTACCAAAAAATAAGATAAATGATGCAATAGGTCCTACGAAAAAAAGTATTTATGAAAGTGTTGATGAACTTAGTAATGAGTGTAAATTATTAAAGCAGGAGATTGTATTTAACAGTATTATAGGTCATGAAAGTAGCCTAAAAGAGGCAATAGAGCAAATAAAAACCGCTGTACTTTATCCAAATGATGGACTTACAATAATGCTAACAGGTGAAAGTGGTGTAGGTAAAACTTTTTTAGCGAAGGTAATATATAAGTATAGTGTAAGTAGTAATATATTAGAAAAAAATGCTCCATATAATGTACTAAACTGTGCACAGTACTATAATAATCCAGAGTTATTATCAAGTATACTATTTGGACATGTCAAGGGGGCTTATACTGGAGCAAATGAATCTAGAGCTGGGTTAATAGAGAAATCTGATGGTGGTATATTATTTTTAGATGAGGTACATAGATTAAACAGTGAAGGTCAGGAAAAGTTATTTACATTTATGGATACAGGTACATTTTCTAGAATTGGAGAGAATGGAGTAAATAGAAGTGCTAAGGTAAGGCTAGTATTTGCTACAACAGAAAGCTTATCTGAGTTTTTGCAGACTTTTTTAAGAAGAATACCTATAAATATTTATGTTCCTAATATAGAGGAAAGAGGAACTATTGAAAAAAGGAAGATTATAGAACATTTTATATATGAGGAAAGTAAGGTGCTTGGTTTACCTATAGAGATAACTCAAATTACATTAAATACGATTTTAAAGATAAAATTCAAAGGTAATATAGGTGAATGTAAAAATGTAATAAAATATGCATGTGGAAGGGCATATGCAAAAAACCAAAAAAGAAATGGAAATATTTTTGTTACACTTCAAGACCTTCCTAGAAATATTTATATAGAAAATGTAGATATATTTCAGTTCCAAAGTGCTAAAAGCAAAAGTATTGTGTTTTCTCCTAAACAATTTAATATTGAGACATCAGATGAAGGAAATAAAAGAAATATAATATATCAAAGCCTTACAAAGTGTTTAGATTATTTTGATAGACTAGAAAAAAAAGAAATAACAAAAGAGATATTTAGTGAAAAGAGCTCAAACTTAATGATTAGGTTAATGGATAACCTAGTTTTTTCAAATAATGATGAAAATAAAAATGTACTTATGGAGCTTATAATATCTATAATGCAGGATATATTTAGAAATTTAGAAGTTAACAACAATATAAAATATGATGGAAATAATGTATTAGCATTTTCTTCGTATCTTTATTTGAAGGATGAGTCTTATCAATTGTCTGATGAATGTAAAATCTTACAAAGTAAATTACTAACATATTTAAAGAAAGAAAATTACAAAGAATACTCTATAGTAAATAAAGTATCGACATTAATAGCAAATAGATTGGATATGTATCTTAATAATGTAGATATAATTATAATGATTATATTTATTAAGTCGACAGTTATAAGAATGAAGTCTAATAAAGTTAATGCAATGATTATAGCACATGGGTATGCTACTGCTAGTAGTATGGCAAATGTATGTAATCGTATGTTGGGTAAAAATGTATTTACAGCTATAGATATGCCTATAGATGCGACAATTGCTGATGTATCAAATCAAATGTCTAGATACTTGGAAGGAGATAGGATAAAAAATGGACTAGTTGTGTTATTTGATATGGGCTCTCTTAATCTGATATATGAAGATTTAAAAAGTAAAATAAGTAGTCCAATGTTGTTTATAGACCAAATATCCACTATTTTTGCACTAGAGGTAGGTAATTTATTAATGCAAGGTAAAAACATTGAAGATATAGCAGAAATTATGGATGAAGAAATTAAACCCAACATACAATTGTATTATCCTCAAAAAAATAAAGAGTATGCCATAGTATCTTCTTGTTTTACTGGGATAGGTACTGCTATAAAAATCCAACATCTACTTTCAGAAAGCTTAATGGGGATAGTTGATGTTAAGATAATACCGCACGATTATGAGAGTCTTGTTTCTATGGGAGATAAAGATCCACTTTTTAAAATGTATGATGTATTGGCCATAGTAGGAACTGCTAATCCAAATGTAAATGGAGTAGACTTCATACTACTAGAGGATATAATATCAGGAAAAGGAGAAGATGATGTCTTTAGAATATTTAGTAAAGTAGTAGAAAGTGAAAAAATCAAAAACATAAATGATTCTATCATAAAGAATTTTTCTTTGATTAGAGTAATAGATAGTCTGACTATTTTAGACTCAAAAAAAATAATAGAGAGAATAGAAGAAGGAATCAATGCTATAGAAAATAATCAAAAGAAAAAACTTCCTAATGATAAAAAAATTGCTTTATATGTTCACTTAAGTTGTATGATTGAAAGATTGGTTAGACAAGCTGAGATTGAAGAATATACTGATATGAATTTATTAATTAAAAACCATCACAGTGAAGTTAAACTAATAAAAAATGCATTTAGTGTGCTAGAAAAGAGTTATAGTGTGCAAATATCTATTTCAGAAATCGGATATATCTATAATATTATTTATGGTCCACTTCAGTAAAATACAGTATTAAAAAATAAATAAATAAAATTGAAAAAAAAGTATGCCACTAGTTGGCATGCTTTTTGCTTTTATAAATAAACAAGAGGATAAAAAATAAAAATTTTAATATATAATGGAGGATTTGAGGAAAATGATATCTTTAATGAGGATTGATGACAGACTAATACATGGTCAGGTAGCATATGGATGGACAACATCATTAGGTATAAATGTAATATTAGTTGCAAATGATGAAGCAAAAAACGATCAAATGAAAGCCATGTCATTAAATTTAGCTAAGCCTAGCAATGTAACTTTATATATAAGGGGGGTAGAGGAATCTGGAGAAATAGTAGAAAAATTTGCTTCTTCAAAGAAAAGTAATGTATTAGTATTAGTAAAAAATACAAAAGATGCTTTAGATGTAGCTAAAAACTCAGGAGGAGTTTTAAAAGAAATAAATGTAGGTGGATTAAGATACGAGGAAGGAAAGAAGAAGCTGACAGACTTAGTTGCTGTTGATGATAATGATATAAACAATTTTAAAGAAATAACTGATTTAGGAATTGATATAGAATTTAGAATGTTACCTAGAGACAAAAAGAAAAAATTATCAGACTTAATAAAATAATTTGGGAGAAAGAAAATGAAAAATTTTTTAATTGCAACACATGGAGAATTATCTAAGGAGCTTGTTGAGACAAGTAAATTAATAATTGGTTCATTAAGTAATGTTGAGTACTTTTGTATGACAAAAGATAAATCAGCAGACGATGCTGAGAAAGAAATGATAAGTATATTATCAAATAACAAAAATAATGGAGAACTTATCATACTAACAGATATATTTGGTGGAAGTGTAGCAAACATATGTACTAATTTACTCTTACAAGGGTTTAAATTTGAGTTATTGACAGGAGTAAATTTACCAATGCTTTTGGCTATTCTTTTATCAACAGAAGAGGATGCAAAGCTATTAGCTAAATCAGGTTTAGAGGAAGCGAGAAATGGAATAGTTCATGTAAATGAACTATTAGAAAATAAAAATGAAATCAAAAGTGTGATGTAATTAATGTAAATTAAGAGGGAGGTTCACTATGTTAGTACAAGCTATTATGTTAGCTATTATAGCAGGCTTTGGTATATTAGATGGACGTATATTTGGTCAGTCTATGTTTGATAGACCAATAGTTACAGGGGCATTAGTAGGATTAGTTTTAGGAGATATAAAGTCAGGAATTATGATTGGTGCACAACTTGAATTAATTTGGATGGGAATTGCAGGAATAGGTGCAGCTACTCCTCCAGATGTAGTAACAGGTGGTGTATTAGGTACAGCGTTTGCTATATTATCAGGAAATGGTGCAGAAGTTGCTCTAGCTGTAGCAGTGCCAGTAGCAGTTTTAGCACAATCTCTTGGAGTATTGGTTAGAATAGTAAACTCATATTTTTCTCAAAAGGCAGTTTTTTATGCTAAACAAGCTGACTTTAAAAAGGTTACTATAATGATGTGGATTCCAGTAGTATTATTCTTTTTAAGTACATCAGTTCCAACATTTTTAGCAATTATGATTGGTGCTGATAAAGTTACAACGTTAATAAATGCAATACCTAAAGTTATATTAGATGGATTAGGTGTTGCAGGAACATTGTTACCAGCAGTAGGATTTGCACTACTTATGGATATGCTACTTTCAAAAAAGATGTCTGTATTTTTCTTTATAGGATTCCTCTTAGCATCTTATGTTGGACTAGATATAACTGCAATAGCGTTGTTTGGAGTCTGTGTAGCAGTTATATTAAACTTTTATATTAACAGCAAAGAAAATAGTCAAAATCCTCAAGTAGCAACTAATATTTTAACGGAAGGAGAGATTGACTTTGAATAAACTAACAAAAAAAGAATTAAGAAGTATGTTTTGGCGTTCATTTGCTCTTCAAGGTGCATTCAATTATGAAAGAATGCAAAACTTAGGTTATTGTTATGCAATGTTACCTGCAATAAAGAAGTTATATAATAAAAAAGAAAATCAAGCAAAAGCGATAGAAAGACACTTAGAAATTTTTAATACAACCACAGTAGTAGTTCCTGCTATATTAGGTATAACAGCAGCTATGGAAGAGGAGAATGCTAATAATTCAGAATTTGATGAAAACTCAATCAGTGCTGTTAAAACAGCTCTTATGGGTCCTCTTGCAGGAATTGGGGATTCACTATTTTGGGGAACATTTAGAATTATAGCTGCTGGAATAGGAGTATCACTTGCAAAAGAAGGAAATATATTTGGCCCGCTATTATTCTTACTGTTGTACAATATCCCAGCATTTGCTCTAAGAATACTTGGACTTAAATATGGATATAAAGTCGGAGTAAATTCACTTGAAAGAATACAAAGAGAAGGGCTTATGGAGAAAATAATGTCTATGGCTACAACTGTTGGTTTATTCGTTGTAGGAGGAATGGTTGCAACAATGTTGAGTATAACTACTCCACTAAAATTTAATTTAAATGGTGCAGAAGTGGTTTTACAAGATATATTAGATAAAATAATACCTAACATGTTACCTTTAGCTTTTGCATTTGTAATATATTACATGTTAAAGCGAAAGGTAAGTGTAACAAAGTTAACTCTAGGCATTATAGTGGGAGGAATTGCTTTACATGCAATAGGGTTATTATAGAAAGAAAATTATAATTTATTAAATATATGAATAAGGAAGGCATACAAAATGAGAATACAAGATTATATGTTAGAAACACCAGCAAAAATGAGAGAAATGATATCTAATGCAGATAATTTATTTAATGAAATTAAGAAAGAAGATATAAAAAAGATTATAATAACAGGTTCAGGTACTAGTTATCACTCAGGATTGCAAGTACAACCATATTTGCAAAATTTATTAGACATAGATGTTGTAGAAAAGTATCCATTTATGATAACTGAAGATACATTTAAATTTGATAATAAAAATACTTTAGTGGTGGGAATATCTCAAGGTGGAAGTAGTTATTCTGCATATAATGCTATGAAGTTAGCTGAAGACAAGGGTTGTAAAATAGCATCTATGGCAGGCTGTAAAAATGCTCTAATAGATGAGATTTCTGACTATATATTAACAGTGAATTGTGGTGAAGAAAAATCTGGTGCTAAAACAAAAGGCTTTTATTGTACAAAGTTAAATTTAATGTTATTAGGTCTTCAAATAGCTAGAGAAAAGGGAATAATATCTAGTGAAAAGTACAATGAAGAGATAAATAAGATATTGGATGCAATAGATAGATTTGAATCAGTATATAAATCATCTGAGCAATGGATTGAAAGAAACAAAGAAAAGTTAGTTAACGCTAAAGAAATAAGAGTAGTAGGTCACTCTGATATATATGGAGATACATTAGAGTCAGCATTAAAATTATTAGAGACAATGAGAATTCCTGTAACTGGATATGAGTTTGAAGAGTTCATACATGGTGTATACAATGCTATAAATAGTGATTCTACTATATTTATACTAGATACAGGAAGAGAACCTAGAGTAACTAAGATGGTTGAAGTACTTTCTGGATGGACAGACAATGTATTTGTCATAGGTAGAGATGTTGCAGAAGAAGATAAAAATTTAAAGGCAGATATTATAGATAATCCTTACTATCAAACGTTTAACTTCATAGTACCTATACAATTGATATGTGGAGAAATACCTACATTAAGAGGTATAAACCCAAGTATTCCAAAAGATACTAAGTTCCACATGAAGTTAGGTAGTAAGAAGTTTAATAAGTAATTATACATATAAGTACTTTAGTTTATAGTTTCTTGTATAAATTTATAAATATACACTTAAGTAGCATGAATTATAAAGGTGGTGTCTCAAAATGATTTTAATTAATCATTTTGGAACACCACTTTTTTAGTGTATATATATTAGTGTATATATAATAGATTAGTTTTTTACAAATCTACACACATTATCTTCAAAAATTAACTTACCATTTCTTTTTTCAGTCTCCACATAGCAAGTGCGAAACTTCCACAACACAATATTAAAAATAACACTATAACAGGTAGTATATCTCCAACTAGAATGGTTTCACCAAATATTAGACTACGTAAAGTATTAATAACATGGGTAAATGGATTGAGCATAACTGCTATTTTTAATCCTCCAGATAAATCTTCAACAGGGAAGAGAGCAGAGCTTAAAAAGAAAATAGGAAGTACAATGGCAGTCATAATTGTTTCATAAATTATTTCATTTGGTAATAATAGACTTATAGCATAAGCTAGGCTTGATAAAAAAAAGGCTGTCATAAATATCAATACTATCATTATAGCAATTCCACCAATACCAGATGCTATTTTTACTGAAAAGAATATGCTTACTATGCATAAAATTGCTACTTCAATAAAAGACACTAGGATAGCTTCTAGTAACTGACCAAAGACAATGGAATATCGACTAATAGGTGCAATTAAAACTCTATAAAAACTCCCACTATTTTTCATTATAAAATTGATGATACCACCACTACTACATGATGAAAAGATAACCAATACAATTATACCTGGAAGTATAAAAGCTGTATAATTATCGACATTCATATCACTCATAGTTTGGTTTGCGACAGAGCTATAAAGTACAAGCCAAAGAAGAGGTTGTAATATAGTAACTACAAATGAAATTGGATTTTTAAAACGCCATTTCATATTACGCCATAAGATATTTAACATTTCCATTCCTCCTTTAAATCTTTCTTAGAACTTGTTAATGCTAAAAAAACATCTTCAAGACTTGGCTCTACAATTTCTATTGCATCAAACTTTATATTATGCTCTAAAAGAAATTTATTTATTAAAGTAAGTGAAGTTCTACTTTCTTCTACACTTATGAAAAGAGAATTTTCATGTATATTCATAAATTTAACTAAGCAAGCATTTTTAATATCATTCTTATATTTTTTTATATCTTCAATATCATGAAATGCGATACGAAGTATATTTTGCTTAATATAATTACGTAAACTAGATGGTGTTCCTTGTGCCAAATCTTTTCCATTTTTCATAATACAGATATTATCACTTAGCTGTTCAGCTTCTTCAAGATAATGAGTAGTTAGAAAAATAGTTGTACCATATTCATCTCTAATTTTTAGTAGCATATCCCACATAGCTTTTCTTGAATCTACATCCATACCAACAGTAGGTTCATCTAAAAACAGAATCTTAGGAGACGACACCATATTCATAGCTATATCTAATCTACGTTTTACTCCACCAGAATAAGATGAAGTAGGATACTTTAAGTAACTAGTTAACTCAAATTTTTCAATTAAAGAGTTTATTCTTTCTTTTGCAACTTGTGGTTCCACTTTATACATTTTGCTTTGGAATATCATGTTTTCCATGAGAGACAGGTGTTCATCAATAGATACTTGTTGTGCTACACAAGCAATTTGAGTGCGTATCCAAGATGGATTATTTATTAAGTCTTTTCCAAGCATCGTTACATTACCCGCTGTAGGCTTATAAAAAGTGGTCAAAATATTGATAAGCGAAGATTTACCAGCACCATTTGGACCAAGTAAAGAAAATATTTCTCCAGTCTTTACACTAAAACTTAGACCATTTAAAGCTCTTACACCATTTTTATATTGTTTTACTAAATTGTTGATTTCGATTGCCAACATGTATTATTCCTCCTCTTTAAGTGGAAATATGATTTCTGTAATATATTTATCTGGATTACCTTTTATTAGCATACCTGGTCCTTTAATAAATACTTCTCTCCAAGGAGTTTTTATTGTTAGATTATTTTCATGAATATATTTAAATATCATTTCATATGTTTTCGGCAAATTGTTATATGAACCAATGTGGGTAAAAAACAAAGCTTTTGTTTTAGGAAACTCTTTTATTGTTACACCCATACGATTTGGAGTTTCAGAAGTTGGTACACATAACTCCATTTTTCCTATGCCAGTTTCTTGGTCAACATTATGGTAGCAAAAGAATGGTGCACCATTTGATTTTCCTTTTATAGATTTAAATACATTTGGAAAATATTTTGTTGCTTCAGTCATGGGTCCATTGTAACTCATAGTAGCTGCTGTGACTGATTCGATGTTTTTAATTTCAATTTTATAATTCATTTGTTTTCCTCCTTAGGTATGTTTATAATGGTTTAATTAACCCATTAAGTATTAGTACAATATAAGATTTTTGATTCATTGATGATATAACCTTACCTTGTTTGTTTTCAAGTCTAACATAACATAAAATATATATCCTCTCATTTGATGCTCAATTTTGTAAACTTATTATTTGAATTTTGATTTTAATGATTTAATAAATTAAAATCAAATAATTTATTAAAAAGTATTTACAAATTAAGTGTATTAATCGTATAATACACTTAACGAAATATAAAATAAAATTTAAAGTAGAAGTGTATTTTTTTAGAAAAAGTGTATTATCGTATTAATACACTAGAATAGGAGGAAGTATGAATTTTGAATTAGATAATACATCTCCAATTTATTTGCAAATAATAAAGCATATAAAGAGACAAATAGTAACAGGAGAATTAAAACCAGGAGAAACAATACCATCAAGAAGAGAAATGGCACTTAATTTAAAAGTAAATTTAAATACTGTTCAAAGAGCATATAAGGAGATGGGTGATATGAATATAATAAATACTTTTAAAAACTATCAGAGTAGCGTGACAGTTGATGAAAATATATTAAAAAATTTAAAACTAGAGTTAATAAATGAATCTTTAGTTGTATTTATAGAAGATATGAAGGCAATAAATGTTACTAAAGAAGAAGTTTTAAAGATAATAGAAGATAGATATTAGTTTTTTAATAAATATAAACACTTAACTTATAAGGTTAATTGTACAAGCATATTAAATATGGAGGATACTAATATGATAGAAATTAAAAATGTAAGCAAAACATATAAAAGAATGCAAGGACTAAAAGTAAAGAAAATAGATGCTTTAAAGAATGTAAGCTTTAGTATTGAAAAAGGAAAAATAACAGCTTTACTTGGGATAAATGGTGTTGGTAAGTCAACAATTTTAAAAGCAATAGCAGGGCTTATAAAAATTGATAGTGGAGATATTTTAATAGATGGAGAAAAAATGAATAAAAACATATATAATAAACTTGCATTTGTTCCAGATGTAGAATCTCACTTTAGTAATACAACAATAAAAGAGTCATTTGAATTTATGGAAATTTTTTATCCAAGATGGAATAAAGAAAAATCAAAAGAAATGATGGATATATTTAAACTGAATGAAAATGAATTAATTGACAATTTATCTAAAGGAAATATTGCAAGAGTAAAATTAATTCTTGGATTTTGTCAAGACCCAGACTATATATTACTTGATGAACCATTCACAGGGATTGACTTGTTTAAAAGAGAAGAATTTATAGGAGTAATAGCACAGTATATGAAAGAAAATCAAGCTATTATTATAACCACTCATGAGATAGTAGAAATAGAAAGTCTAGTTGATGAAGTTGTAATTCTTGATGAAGGTAAAGTAATAACATCATTTAATGCAGAAGATTTGAGAGAAAGAGAAGGTAAGTCTATATTAGATAAAATGAGGGAGGTATATAAGAATGAATAAGCTTCTATGTCTAATAAATGTAGATTTAAGGAGAAATAAGAGGTTTTATATAGCCTATATATCTTTTTTATCTTTAATTACATTGGGCTTAAATTTATTTGAAATTATTAAATTTAAGAACTCTAAATTTATTATAAACTTAGCAATAGAGGATTTTGGAGGTGTATTTTATGGAATAGGTATCATTGGCAATCTTAGATGTATCCAAACAATTTTACTGTATGGAATATTGGGAATGTTTACATACTATATTTTTATGTGGAAAAGAGATTTCTTTTCTAAAAATCAAAGTATTTATACTTTAATGATGTTACCTCAGAATAAATTTAAACTTTGTATATCTAAGTCAATCACTTTGATAACAATGGTATATGGTTTTTTGATAAGTCAGATAGCAACATTATTTATATGTAAACACATATTTAATTTTGTTTTTAGAAATGTTCCAATAGTTAATATGTCCTTTGCTCAGGATTTATATTATTTAAATTTAAAAAGTATTCCAATCGATTTTATTTCTTTCATAACAATTTATGTATTTTTACTGTTTGTAGCTATTTCTTTTTTGAATAGTTGTATATTATTCACATTTTCTTACAGAGGTAAATTTTATGTGATTTTAATTACCTTGATAATTTTGGCAGGGTTATATTTTTCAACAGTATATATAAATATAATTAGTTTGTTTAGAAAGTATTATGGATTTGTTGGAACACAACTTAATTCCTTAGGTAACTATGTATTAAGTTTTATAGTTATAATGTTTATTTTAAATGGAATCTCTTATTTCTTAATAAATAAGAAATTGTCTATTTAGGAGGTGTGACATGAAATTAAAATCTAAAATATCTATACTTATTATATTTTTAGCAGTGGCAATATATTTTAGTATAGACCTATTGAACAATGAAAACAATTTAAGTATAAAAACGATAAAAGGTGACCAAGATGAATTGGGTTATATAAACATATATTTTGGATATGATTTTAATGGATATATAAATTCAAGATATATAATAAATGGAAGCAATAAAACTAAAAAAACAGAATTATTAAAATCAATAAAAGAGAGTGAGAACACGAATAACCTAATCGATGTCTCTAGTGGTTTGGATTCAATAGCTCATGTTGGTTTTGAAATAAGTGATGATTCTAAATCTAGTTCAAAAGGGATAAATTTTGTTATAGATGAGAAAAAAGAAGACCTAGAAAAAGGTGTATTTATTTCAGAAGGAAGTGATAGAAAAGTTGAATATGAAAAACTAGATATGGATAATTTTATAAGAACTAAATATAAAGTAGATAAAGATATCGATGAGTATCATGTAAAAGTGCTATCATCAAAAAGATACAAAAAAGATTTATATGTGTCTGTGCTTTATGCTCCAAATGAGTCATCAGAAAAAAATGAAGAAGATTTGAATACTATAGATATAATAAAGATTAATACTAAAAGTAAAAAAATAGAGACGATAAAAAGTATAAATATAAGCAAGTATATTTTTGAAAAATACAACAACATACAGAGTATTGATGTAAGTTATTCTAGTAAAGATGGAGATAAAATGTATATTTTGATAGAAGCGATAAATGCAAATACATGGGATGATGTTGATTCTAAGCTCAATTTACTTGAGTATAATGTTAAAGAGAATAAAGAGAAAATAATAGAATTAAAAAGTTATAATAGAATGTCTTTGGAAAAAGCAAAGCTAAAAGATAGTAAATTATATATGATAATGTCAGAAAGAGATAATTCCAATAAAAGTAAAGAGGTAAATTTAATAACTTATAACATACTAGATGGCAGTTTAGTTGAAGATAAATATGTTTTGGATGAAAAAGAAGAAAGAAGCATCAGAAACATTGAAATTGATTCAAATAAAATCATTGTATGTACATCAAAAACAAATTCCGTACTACCCTGGGACAATAAGACTATTCTATATATAATAAATAAAAATTCGAAAGAAATAGTGTATAAGGGAGAATTACAGTTTAATAGTTCAAATAGCAGTTTAGAATTTGAAATAAAGTAGGTGAATTGATGAGGGATTTAATGAAGTTATTTGAGTTTGATTTAAAAAGAAACATAAAAAATTATATATTTATAATAAGTTGTTTTTGTTCTATTGTATTTTTAAATCTAGTGAAAAATTTAAATGATTATAACTATATAATAGAAAATGCAGTAAAAACTGAGCAGTTATCAAAAGTAGGAAAGACAATAGAAACAGCAAGTGTCATGGGATTTTCAAGTTTTGGAAACATAATGGGTTCTATACAATCATGTTTTTTATTTGGGATATTTGTGTGTATTTGTTATGCTTTTTTTATTTGGTATAGAGATTTTGACATGAAAAGCAAATCCATATATACACTTGTGATGCTTCCTAAGAATAAAATTAATATTTATATATCTAAATTATTAAATGTATTGTTTCTAGTGTATAGCTACACTATATTATTTACAATAACTTTATTTATTGCAAGTAAAATACTACCTAATTATATGCTTGGTAGTATTGCAAACTATAATTTTGTACAAGAAACAATATATAAATTAAATATTTTACTTCCATACAGCTTTGAGAACTTATTAGTAGAATATGTATTTTTACTAATAGGAGTTATATGTGTAGTATTCACATCAATTCTTATAAATAAATCTGTGTATAAGATGAGAGCTTTAATGAGTTTTCTATTTTTAGTTATAGAAATTCTAATATTTATAATTCTTGTAGAGTTTATTATACCTTATGAATATAGTAATGTATTTACTGTAGTATATTCAAGTGTGAGCATATTTGTATGTAGTTTTATGTCTAATAAACTTTTAAATAATAAAATTGACTTTTAGGAGGTGTATATATGAGAGAAAAGAAATTAGGAAAATATACAATATGTTTTATAACAGTATGTTTATCAATGATTATTATGACTTTGATATTGAGTTGTCTTAGTAAAAATAAATTATCTATAAGAACTTTAAATGGTAATCTAAAGGATATAGGAAGAGTTAGTTTAGTATATACACCAAATATAAGTAGATATACTTATGAAGAAGTAACCATAAGTAAAAATGGGACAAGAAATGATATAAATCCTAAAACTAAAATTGGAAATGATTATTTGCATATTGATAAGAAATACAGCGATTTTATTGATGGTAAAGGAATCGAATTTATATATAAAGATGATTTGAATATAGGGGTAGCATATACTTCTACTAAGTCTAATTCAGTACAGGAAAGAAACAATTTAAATGATTATATAAAAGTTTCAAATAAAAATTTGAAAAGTGGCTTAGAAGAAAATTTTGATATTGATTTAAAAAAATCTGATTTTAAAGAAAATAGTTGGCAAACTATTTTTAACAAAATATATAGAGGAAATTTATATATGGTGATTAGTGAAACAAATGTTTCAGGTGTTACAGTCAATAATATTTGTATATTAAAGGTAGATATAAAAAATAAATCCTATAAATTATTAAATAGATTTAATTTAGACTCACAAAGTAAATACCAACAAAATATTAATGAGATTAAATTTTCTATTGGAAGTAAACTTTATTTAGAGAGGTTAAACAACAAAGAGATAAATGGTGACATTGAAGGGCATGATAATTATTCAGATTTCATTGTGTATGATATAGAAGAGAATTCTTTCGATAAAAGTAACAAGTTTATGGATAATTTAAATAAAGAAAAAAATGCTGACCAAGGGGAAATGGGCTTATTGAGTAAAACAAAGTTAGACTATATCGTTAAAGATAACAAACTAAATATTATAGTTACAGATAAGAGTCGTTTTATAATTAATCTTGTTTATAGTGTTGATTCTAATGAAATTAAACTAGAAGATTATGAAAAGCTTAATTTAAAAGTAGATTATGATGAAGCACTATCTGGTGTTAGGAAAGTTAAGTTATTAGACGATAAAATATACTCTATTTCAAGTGTAAAGGAAACTATTTCAGGAGAGAAAAAAGGAAGTGGAGTTACTTCTGATATAGTTGGAACCAAGCCAATAAAATTTCAAGTATTTGATATGAATCTTAAAAAAACAGTATATGAAGCTGAATTGATAAATGGAGATGTAAGTTTACAAGATAAGTTATTCTTTGTAGCAAATTAAATAATAGTATTAATCAAATAACTTTAAATTTAGATATTTTTTCATGTAAAATATAAAAATGAATAGATAAAAATAAAACAAGATAATTATATACATTTTGATTATCTTGTCTTATTTTAGCATTGATATAAAAGCAATTTGATTAATATCTTTTACATATTATAAATATTCTAATATTATAATATATTCTAGTTTAATCCGATATTTAATTCACTTAAATTTGAAATGATAGTAATATAGTGGTAGAATTAATTATTAGAATATTAAAAATAATAAATAAATAATACATTATACTTGAAGAGGGGGATAATTTAAAAATGAGTAAAAAGTATATAAAAGCAGGAAATTTAATTGATGGAACAGGAAATAGTATTATGGAGAATAAAGGTATAATTATTGATGGAGATACTATACTTGAAATTGAAGATATAAGAGAAGATTTAAGTGGATATGAGGTGTATGATTACCTAGATAAAACTGTTATGCCAGGAATTATGAATTGTCATGTGCATTTGACAATGGAACCAGTAGGAAATCCAAAAGTTTATTATGAGAATGTATCTGATGTAGAGCTTGTAGTAAATACAATAAAACAACTTGATGCATATTTAGATTCAGGAGTAACATATATTAGAAGTCTAGGTTGTCCGAAATATGTGGATGTACAACTTAAAAATCTTATAGACAAAGGATCTATAGATGGTCCTGGTATAGTTACTTCAGGTCCAGTTATATGTATGACAGGAGGACATGGATACTATTTTGGTATTGAAAGTGATGGAGTAGATGAATGTAGAAAATCAGCTAGAACAGTTTTAAAAAATGGAGTAGATTGTGTAAAGATAATGGCTACTGGAGGTGTAACAACTGATGGTGTTGAGCCAGGTTCACCACAGTTGACTTTAGAGGAAATGAAGGCTGCTGTAGATGAAGCTATAAAAGCAGGTAAAATAACTGCTACACATGCACAAGGAAGAACTGGTATAAAAAATGCAGTTCTTGCAGGTATTACTTCTATAGAGCATGGTGTTTATTTAGATGATGAAATAATTGATTTGATGCTTGAAAAAGGAACATATCTAGTTCCAACAGTTGCTGCACCATATTTTATTTTAAATGCAGGAAAAGAAAGTGGAATAACTGAGGCTACTCTTAGAAAGTGCGAAATTGTTGCTATTCCTCATAAGGAATCATTCTTAAAAGCGTATAAAAAAGGAATTAAAATTGCAGTTGGTTCTGACGCAGGAACTTCTTATAATGAACATGGAAAGACGTATTATGAAATGAAATTAATGTCAGATTATGGTATGGATAACATGGATGTAATAGTAGCAGCTACAAAAACTGCATCCGAACTTTTAAGAATTGATAAAAATTATGGAACTCTAGAAACAGGAAAGAAAGCAGATGTGATAGTGGTAAATGGAAATCCTATAGATAATATAGATGTAATGTCAGATGTTTTATCAGTATTTAAACTTGGCAAAAAAGTTAGATAATAAAATAAAAGAGAAATTAGAAAAAAGTGTCTGAAAGAATGTTTAAAAGATTAGAGACACTTTTTTTTATTGATAATATTTATTAATACTTTAAAAATTCATATGTTATTTTATATCCATTAGTTAATATATATATTATAAAAGAATAAAAAGTAATAATTTGTCATGTAAATATATGTGTTTTTATAAATAATATATTTTAAAATAAAAAACAGTATATAAAAAAGGTTTATATGTTATATTTATATAAATATATCTATAAATAAGAAAGGAGCAAGTTGGTAAATGATAGAGGTAGATAAATTATGTAAATCTTTTACAAGGGTTGTAAAAGATGATAAAAGTAAAAGTTCGATAAAAAAATTAAAGAAGATTAAAACTAAAAAAGAAGACTTTCTTGCTGTAAATAATGTTTCTTTTAGTGTTGAAGAAGGTGAGATAGTTGGAATATTAGGACCCAATGGTGCTGGAAAAACAACATTACTTAGAATGTTAGGAGGAATATTAACACCAACATCAGGAAATATAAGTGTTTCTGGATATGATTATTCAATAGATAGAAATTCAGCAAAAAAAGAAATAGGATATCTATCTGGAAATACAAAGCTGTATGGGAGACTTTCTCCTAGAGAACTTTTAACAACTTTTGGAAGTTTATATGAAATGACAAAAGAAGAAATAGAAGAATCAATTAAAAATGTTGTAAAAGTAATGGATATGAATGAGTTTATAGACAACAGAATTGAAAATCTATCAACTGGTCAGACACAGCGAACATCTATAGCTCGTTGCTTAATACATTCCCCAAAAGTATATATTTTTGATGAGCCGACATTAGGTCTTGATGTTTTGAGTAGTGCATCTATAATAGACTTTATGAAAAATGAAAAGTTAATAGGAAAAACTGTACTTTATTCAACTCATTATATGGAAGAAGCAGAAATTTTATGTGATAAGATTTTAATGATTCATAATGGAAAAATAATTGCATCAGGGACTCCAGAAAGTTTAAAAGAAGAATCAGGAGTAAATAACTTGAGAGATGTGTTTATAAATCTTGCTAGAATGGAGGAGGTTTAGATGAGAAGTAAAATTGTAAAATACATATTCAAAAAAGAAATGTTAGACATACTAAGAGACAAAAAGACTTTATTTATGATGATTGTTATACCACTTCTTTTATATCCTTTGCTTATGTTGTTGATGATTCAGGTAATGAATATGTCCGCAAATAGTATGAATAGTAAAGATATTAATATAGCTTTTGATAGTACACCCAATAAAGTGCTTGTATCAATGATTGAAAAGGAGAATAATTTAGAGGAAGACACTGGGAACAATAAAGATACTACAAATGATAAAGGCAAGATAAAAATATTAAGTGTTGATAATTATAAGAAGTCTTTAGAAGAAAATAAAATTGATGCCTACATAAAAATAGAAGAAAAGCAATCAGCTACAAGTTATAAAATATATATGAATTCATCTCAGGAAAATTCTTCTAACTCTGTAAAAAGAATTGAAACTGTTTTAGATAAATACAAGAGACTTACTGTAGAAAATACTTTAGCTGAAAAAGGATTAGATGTACAGAGTACATTGGAACCTATAACATACAATACTATAGATATTGCAAAAACAGAAGAAGTAGCAGGTTACTTTTTAGGTCAGATATTACCATTTATATTAATAATAGGAGTTTTGCTTGGTTCAATATATCCAGCAATAGATGTTATGGCTGGAGAAAAGGAAAGAGGTACACTAGAAACTTTATTTACACTCCCAATATCGAATTTAGAATTAGTAATGGGAAAATATATGGCGGTTTCCCTTAGTGCAATAGTAACAGCAATTTTAAATATTTTATCTATAGGATTAACGATGGCATTTATTTTAGTTAGTGGTGGTCTTAGTAGCCAGTTTGGTTTTGGAAATTTTAATTATGGAGATTTAGTTTTACCAGTTATTACTACTTTAATATGTGTATGTCTGTTTTCAATGGTAGTTGCAGCAATAAGTATGTGTGTATGTTCACTAGCAAAAAGTTTTAAAGATGCTCAAAACTATATAACTCCTCTTATGTTGGTTATTATGATACCATCTTATGTTTCTATGATACCCAATATAGTATTGGATAGAGTAACAGCTGTAATACCTGTGGTAAATATATCATTACTTATAAAAAGTGTATTGTCTTTTAAAAGTGATTTAAATCTGATAGCACTAGTTTTAACATCAAATATAGCTTTTGTAATATTGGCAATTATACTTCTGTCTAAAATGTTTAATTCTGAAGAAATACTTTTTGGAAATAGTAAGAGTTTTTCTTTCTTGGAGAAAAGATGCAATATAAAAAAAGGGTCTATACCAACTGTGAGTGATGGTATTATTTTGTATGCAGTAGGATTAGTTCTTTTAATTTATGTTGGTTCTTTGGTTCAAATTAAATTTGGAACAGCAGGTATTGTAATGACACAAGTTATGATAATTGCTTTACCACTAATATTTGAATATTATATCAAAGCTGATTTTAGAGAAGTATTTAGTATAAAGATTCCAACATTAAAACATCTCTTAGGAGGCGTTGTTCTTTGGGTTGGAGGATACATAATTATTATGATTATAACTCAGTTAATTTTATTTTTATTTCCTCAAAATATGGAAGTGGCTGAGAGTTTAAATAAATCTCTTTTTATGAAGGATAAATTTTTATTGAATTTATTGATAATAGGATTATTGCCAGCTATATGTGAAGAAATATTTTTTAGAGGTTTTATATTTTCTGCATTTAGTAAATCCAAAAATGGAGTTAAGTCTGTAAAGTTAGCAATAATATGTAGTGGAGTATTGTTTGGTATTATGCATATGGATTTTATAAGAATAATTCCAACATCAATATTAGGAATCATATTTGCATACAGTGTATATAAGTCTGGCTCTATATTTGTATCAATGTTATTACATTTCTTAAATAATAGTGTAGCGGTTATAGTAAGCCATTATGCAACAGGAAATATAGCTAACTTATATAAGTTTATTGAGGTTGATTTTTCAAATTTAAATATATTTAAATTTGCTTTAGTTCTTGTAATAAGCTTTATATTAGTTATATTAGGAATGAGACTTTTATACAGAAAAGATTTAAAAAATTAAATATAAATTTCTTAAATATATTGAGATAATAAATAACACTAAAATATATAAGTATTGCTTTATTTATATATACTTTAGTGTTATTTTATGTATTTATTCATTATATAAACTCTTTATAAATTCATTTATATAATATTTTAATTATATAAATGAATTTATAAAGAGTTTATATCTAAAAAATGACTTTAAAAAATTAGGTAAAAATGGCATATTAAAAAATTTATATTAAATATTATTCAATTTAGTTAATTATAAAAATTAAGTGTTGATTTGTCGAAATGAATAGAAGAAGAAAAACATAATGAAATTTTAAAGGTGAATGTATTGGAAATACTGTGTTTTAATAAAAAGTAGTCATTTCTTGTAAAATGGATAGTTT